>NZ_JTLA01000018.1:0-69769 GCF_000799055.1 Ensifer sp. ZNC0028 | reverse complement strand
GTCCTCGGGCGCGAGCCGCTGATGGCGGAAGCACCGGCGGAGGCGGTTCCGGCGCGCACCGTCGATCTTGCCGGGCTGCCGCCCACCTGGATCGGCGTCGGCACGCTCGACCTGTTCGCACAGGAATCGATGCATTTCGCTTCCCGTCTCATTGACGCTGGCGTGGCTGTCGAAATGTCCGTGGTTCCCGGGGCCTATCACGGCTTCGATACGATGGTGCCGCAAGCGCGCGTTTCGGCGGATTTCATCGCCAGCTGGAAATCGGCCTTGGGCCGATCGTTGGAAACCGACTGAAGGGTAGGCGCACTGCACGGTTCGCGCCGCACGGTTGCCAAGCGCGCAACAGGCTATCCGCCCAAAGGCGGGCATCTCGCTTGACGACCACCGCCTTTTCTTCCGATAGGGTCAATCTACGCGCAGATGCAAGGCGAGGTGGCGACGGTGGCAATGCTCTTGGTTCCCGGCTTCATGCTGGACGCCGATCTCTGGCGCGACGTTGTTCCCGCACTTGGCGACTACGGGCCTGCGACCTATGCCGACCTGTCGCAGGATGCCTCGATCGCTGCCATGGCCCGTCGCGCGCTGCTGGATGCGCCGGATCGCTTCATACTCGTTGGGTTCTCCATGGGCGGCTACGTCGCCCGGGAAATCGTCAGACAGGCGCCCGAGCGGGTGAGCGCACTTGTCCTCATCGCCACGTCCGCGCGCGGTGACAGCGACGTGGAGCGCCAACGAAAGGCGGCCGTCGCCGGCCAGTCGGCCGGCACGGCATTCAGAGGCCTCAGCCGTTTGGCCATCCTCTCGTCCCTGCACCCCGACAATGCCGGCCGGATCGATATCCTTGAGCGCATTCAGGCAGCCGGCCAGCGAATGGGAGGTGGCGCCTTTCGCCGCCAGTCGCTCGTCGAGCGGAAGGACGAACGGGATGCCCTGGCTTCGATCGGATGCCCCAGCCTCGTCATTGCCGGTGAAGAGGATCGCTTAAGATCGCGCGCCGAGGCGCTCGAACTGCACCACGGGCTCGTCGGCTCAAGCTTCGAGGTCGTCGCTGAGACCGGCCACATGGTTCCGATGGAAGCGCCGCAACGCGTTGCGGCAGTCATTCGGGATTGGCTTGATCAATTGAACTCCGGCGCCTAACGATCGCACCAGTCAAGAGGCACCCGTTCGAGCGGCCACGGTCTCAACCTTTTCCATTTCCAGCCTGCTCCTCTTGCCAATCGAGCGGATCTCTCACCAGGCCGCGGCCGTGCCCAATGAACGTTCCGATGGGGTCGCGCACGCCGCTTAAGCGGCCGACTAACTCGCCACGTCCGCTCACCTCCCGTGGACGTAACAGAACAGCGCGAAGAACGCTGTTGACAAAACACACCGATGACTGGCAAATGTCAGAAATGTACAGAGGACGCCGGCTGCCGGCTGGTTTCAGGGGAGACAGGAGCCTGAAACCGAAGGGCCGGAGAGCATATCCGTCTGCACAAGTGCCAGCATGGGAGGGGACATCGTGGCTTTTCAGATGGATCGGCAGCTCGGCTTTCTTGCCACTGTGAACGTTGCCGCGATTGTCGCCGGTGCGGTGCTCGTCGGCGCCAGCTTCGTTGAGCTCTATAACTTCCAGTCCATGGCGTCGCAGGTCCCCGAGCTGGGTTTCCTCGCGCTTGGCGTCATGTTGGCCATGATGTCCGGCAATGGCGGCATCGACCTTTCCGGCATCGCGCTTGCCAATCTCTCCGGGGTTGCCGCCTACTTCGTCCTGCGCGATGTGATTTCCGCGGACGACGCTCCGCTTCTTTTCACCTGGAGCCTGATCGGCCTTGCGCTTGGCGTCGGCCTTGTCGGCGGCATGCTGAACGGGTTCCTGATCGCGAAGGTCGGATTGACGCCGATCATCGCCACGCTCGGCACGCAATTGCTCTTCACGGGGTTGGCGATCGTTCTCACCAACGGTTCGGCGCTCAGCATCGGCTATGTCGAGCCGCTCGACGATTTCGGCAATGCCACGATCCTGAGCGTGCCCCAATGCTTCGCTCTGTTCCTCGTCGTCGCACTTGCGATCGGCGCCATCCTGCGTTTCACGCCCTTCGGCCAACGTCTGCTTCTGCTTGGCAACAATGCCAAGGCGGCGCGCTACGCCGGCATCCCGGAAAAGCGCATCCTGTTCCTGACCTATACGGTTTGCGGGCTGTTGGCGTCGGTTGCCGGCATCGTCATCGCGGCGCGCACCTCGAGCGTCAAGTGGGACTACGGCACCTCCTATGTCCTGATCGCGATCCTGATCGCGGTCATGGCTGGCGTTCGCCCTGAGGGCGGCTATGGGCGGGTCATCTGCGTCGTGCTTTCGGCAACATCGCTGCAGATGCTCTCCAGCCTCTTCAACTTCATGAACATCTCGAACTTCTTCCGGGATCTCGCCTGGGGCGTTCTTCTGCTCGTCTTCATCGCCGCCTCCGGCTTCGATCTCAAAGCCTGGTTCAGGGCGGCCCGCAGCTAACCCATTTCCGCCAGGGCCGGGCGCGAGCCTTCGCGCGCCACAGCTCTTTCCTTTCGAAGGCGCAATGGGAGGAACTATGCCTGATTTTCGTAAAATTGCCGCCTGCACCGTGGCCCTCGGCACCATCTGGGCCGCAACAGCGGCCACTGCCGAGGAGAAGCCGAGCATCGTGACCGTCGTGAAGGTCACCGGCGAGAACTGGTTTACCCGCATGGAGGAAGGCGTTGTCGCCTACGGCAACGACAATGATACGGTTGCCACGAGCCAGATTGGCCCCGGCAAGGCAGACGCTGCCCAGCAGGCGCGCCTGATCGAAGACCTCGTCGCCAAGAAGGTCAGCGCGATTGCCGTCGTGCCGATGGATGCAGCGTCGCTCGAAGGCGTGCTGAAGCGTGCCGCCCAGCGCGGCATCAAGGTTGTGACCCACGAAGCCGACAGCATGAAGAACACGCTCGTCGACATCGAAGCCTTCGAAAACAAGGCTTTCGGCGCCCGCTTCAACGAAAAGATCGCCGAGTGCATGGGCAAGTCCGGCAAGTGGACGTCCTTCGTCGGTTCGCTCGGCAGCCTGACGCACGTGCAGTGGGCTGACGGCGGCGCTGAAAACGCCAAGAAGTACCCGGACATGGAACTGGTCTCGGAGAAGAACGAATCCTTCAACGACGCCAACCGCGCCTATGAGAAAGCCCGCGAGATCCTGCGCAAGTATCCCGATATCAAGGGCTTCCAGGGCGGCTCCGCCATCGACGTCATCGGCATCGGCCGCGCCGTCGAAGAGGCTGGCCTTCAGGACAAGACCTGCGTCTTCGGCATCGGCCTGCCGAAGGATACCGGATCCTATCTGGAGTCCGGTGCTGTGGATGGCATCAGCTTCTGGGATCCGAAGGATGCCGGCTACGTCATGAACAAGGTCGCCGACATGGTCATCAAGGGTGAAGAGATCAAGGACGGCATGGATCTCGGCGTGCCCGGCTACGAAAAGGTTGCGGTCAAGAAGGGTGCAGGTGACGGCATCATCGTTGTCGGCGAAGCCTGGGTCGACGTCGACAAGTCGAACTACAGCAAATACCCGTTCTGATCGGTTCAGCCGATCGATGCCGTCGCGCCCACCGGCGCGGCGGCATGTCCCTCGAACGCCCTCATGCCCCATCAGGACAAAGCCATGCAGCCCCAGCCCACTGGCGGTGAACCGCATCTCAAGCCCACGACCCCGTTTCTGGAGGTGCGCAACATCGAGAAGCACTTCGGTGGCGTGCGCGCGCTGAAAGGCGTCAGCCTTTCGATCGAGGCCGGCAACATCTATCACCTGATGGGTGAGAACGGCTGCGGCAAGAGCACGCTCATCAAGATCATTTCCGGGGCTCAACGGGCCGATGCAGGCGAACTCCTAATCGACGGCAAGACGGTCACCGGACTGACGCCAGTCGCAGCCCTCGCTGCCGGCATCGAAACGGTCTATCAGGATTTCTCGCTGCTCCCCAATCTCTCCGTCGCCGAGAACATCGGCCTGACGCAGCAGCTCGTATCCTCGTCGGGCAAGCTTGCGCGGCGGCTCGACATACCGAAGATGCGGGCGACCGCCGAGCGCGCCCTTGCGGCCGTCGGCCTGCCCGCGAGCAGGGCCTTTCTTTCGACGCGCACGGACGAGTTGCCGATGGCGACGCGGCAGTTGATCGCCATTGCCCGCGCGATCGCCTCCGATGCCCGCCTCGTCATCATGGACGAGCCGACGACGGCGCTGACCAAACACGAGGTCGACAATCTCATCGGCGTCGTCGATCGCCTCCGCGCCAAGGGCGTGGCCGTCCTGTTCGTCACCCACAAGCTCGACGAGTGCAAATCGCTCGGCGGGCGGGCGATCATCATGCGCGACGGCCAGAAGGTCGCCGAATGCGATGTCGAAGGCCATTCGAAGACCGATCTGGCCTTCTGGATGACCGGCAAGGTGCTGGACGATACGCGCCAGCGCTCTGCCGTCACGCTCGGCGAGAAGTTGCTCAATGTCGAAAAGCTCTCGCGGAGCGGCTTTTTCGCCGACGTGTCCCTGTCGCTGCGCAAGGGCGAAATCGTCGGCATTACCGGGCTGCTTGATTCCGGGCGCAACGAACTGGCGCTTGCGCTCGCCGGCGTTTCGCCGGCTGACGGCGGCGGCATTTTTCTCGAGGGCGACGAGATCCGCCTTGGCAAACCCGCCGACGCCATTGCTTCGGGGATCGGCTACGTTCCCGAGGACCGGCTCTCGGAGGGGTTGTTCCTCTCGCAATCGATCAAGGACAATATCGTGGTTCCGGTCCTCGACCGGCTGCGCAATGCCCTCGGTATCGTCGACCGGCGCCGCAGCCGTGCGCTTGCCGAGCGCACGGTCGACGATCTCCAGGTCGTCTCGGCCGGCGTCGACAAGCCGGTGCAGTCGCTATCCGGCGGCAACCAGCAGCGCGTGCTGATCGGGCGCTGGCTGACGATCGAGCCGAAACTCCTGATCCTGCACGGCCCGACCGTCGGCGTCGACGTGGGCTCCAAGGACACGATCTATCGGATCATCCAGCGGCTCGCTGGCGACGGCATGGGCGTCATCATCATCAGCGACGACCTGCCCGAATTGCTGCAGAACTGCGACCGCATCATGGTCATGCGCAAAGGTCGCGTCGTCAAAACCTTTGCCGCCGAAGGGCTGGCCGAAGACGTCCTCTCGCGTGCGCTGACGGACGATACCATTGCGAGGCTTCAATGACCGAAACCACCTTTTCCTCGCCAGCACCCCGGTCTGAAAGCGCTGGCGCGGTTGCCGGCATCTGGGCGTGGCTCATGCGGCATCCGCCGGCCTTCACGCTGATCCTGATCGTCGCCGTCTCGCTCGTCGTCGGCGCGATCAACACGGACTTCTGGCAGGTATCGAACCTTTTCGACATCCTGCGCGCGTCCGTCGTGCGTGGCCTCTTTGCGCTCGGCGTGCTCGTCGTGCTGGCCTCCGGTGGCATCGACGTCTCGTTCACGGCGATCGCCGCCTTCGTCATGTACGCCGTCACCATGCTGGTCGTGAACGTGGTGCCCGACATGCCGATCGTGGCGATCCTTGCGCTCGGCGCTGTCGGCGGTGCCTGTTTCGGCGCGCTCAACGGCGTTCTCGTTCATGCACTCAAGGCGCCGTCGCTGATCGTGACGATCGGCACGCAATATGTCATTCGCAGCTTCCTGCTCACCTTTGTCGGCACGGCGCTGTTCATGAACATTCCCGCGGCAATGGACGCCTTCGGAAAGCTTGCGCTCTTCACCCACCACAGTGCCAACGGCTCGACCTCGACACTGCCTGCCTTCGTGCTGATCCTTGCGGTCGCCGCGATCGTCACCTGGTGGATCCTCGAGCGCACCCTGATCGGCAGGGCGGTCTATGCCGTCGGCGGCAATGCCGGCGTGGCCGAGCGTCTAGGCTACAATCTGCGCACGGTCCGCATCTTTGTCTTTGCCTATGCCGGACTTCTCGCCGGCATCGCCGGGATCATTCACGTCTCCAGCAACCGCCTGGCGAACCCGTTCGATCTCGCGGGTGCCGAACTCGAAATCATTGCCGCGGTCGTTCTCGGCGGCGCGCGCATCACCGGCGGCTCCGGCTGTGTCATCGGCACGCTTCTGGGCGTTGTTCTCATCACGCTGGTCAGCAACGTCCTCATTCTTGTCGGCATCCCGAGCACCTGGCAGCTCGTCATCGTCGGCATCTTCATCATTCTCGCCGGCGGGATCTTCTCGATCCGCGGCAGACAATCCTGACGGCCGGCGTTAAGGCCGCCAAGCCGCGGTCGGGGCCGGTGTCTTTCGACACCCCTGTTTCTTTGAGAAAGGTTTGAGTGCATGGCGCACGATGTTTCGGTCATCGGACTTTACATTCTCGACATCCTCGGTCGCCCGGTCGACCGCATTCCCGAGGGCGGCAATGTCGAGTTCATCGACGAGATCCGGCTGACGGTTGCCGGTACCGCCGGCGGCACAGTGGTCGACCTTGCAAAGCTCGGTCTCAACTGCCTTGCGGTTGGCGCCGTCGGCGACGACGAGAAGGCCGATTTCGTGCTTTCGACCCTGCAGCGCTTCGGCGTCGACACCGCGGAGATGCAGCAGATCCCGGGCGTCCCGACGTCCGCCACGATCCTCAACATCCGCCGCAACGGCGAACGGCCGGCGCTTCACGTCCGCGGCGCGTCCGGCCATTTCGAGATCGCAGCTGAAGCACTCGATCGCGTAACGGAGGCGCCGATCGTTCATCTTGGCGGCACGGGCCTGCTCGACCGCCTCGATGGCGAGCCGAGCCGCGTGCTTCTCGAAGCGGCCAAGGCCAAGGGCCGCACCGTCACCTTCGATCTGCTCGGTGCCAGCGAGAAGACGCTCTCCCTCATCCGCCCGCTCTTCCCCTATATCGACTACTTCATGCCCTCGGTGGAGGAAGCCATGCTGATCTCCGGGCGGAAAACTGCCGAGGATGCGGCGCTCTTCTTCTGCGACCTCGGTGTGAAACACTGCGTCTTCACACTCGGCGGCGACGGCGTCTACTTCATGGATCCGGACCGAAAGAGCGTGAAACTGCCCGCCTTCGAGATCGACGTCGTCGATACGACAGGCTGCGGCGATGCCTTCAACGCCGGCTTCATCGCCGGCCTGCACCACAAGATGGACACGGAGACGTCGCTGAAGTTCGCGCAGGCCTCGGCCGCGCTGGTGGCGACCGGTCTCGGCTCGGATGCCGGCATCACCTCCTTCGAGGCGACGCAGGCATTCATGCGCACGGCGCGCGTCAAGGTGAACTGATAGGCTGGCGGGGCGCTCCTGTCGGAGCGCCCTGGGCCTATTCGGCCAGCAGCATCTCGGCGGTTTCGATGTCGGTGACGAGGTGGGTGGCGTAGCCGCCATTCATCGTCGCGCGGATCGCCGTGACCTTGTTCGCACCGCCGGCGACACAGACGCGGCTCGGGATCCGCACGAGTTCGTCGAGCTCGATACCCACCATGCGATCGTCGAGTTCACCGCTCACCTGTCGGCCCGCCTCGTCGATGAAACGGCAGATCAGCACCGCGACGGCGCCGTGCGCCTGGTAGGAATCGAAGTCCTCCTGGCTTGCGACATTGGCAGAGCGGATCAGCGTGTCAGGGCCGATATCGCCGACGCCGAAGACCAGGATGTTGGTGGAGTGAATAAGCTCGAACTGCTTGACGAGCACAGGTTCCGAAAGCAGCCAGCGCTTGAGTTCCGGCGTCGACAGCAACGCCGGCGCCAAAAGGTTGACGCAGCGTGCGTGAATGCGCTGGGACATCAGCGAGGTGCAGAACTCCGGCGAGAACTCGGGATTGGCGATCGAGCTGCCCGAGACCTGGACGACAGTGAGCCCATCGAGCGGTTCGGCCAGCGAGATCTGGTCGGCGACGGCAAGCACTGTCCGTCCCCAGGCAACGCCGATCGTGTCGCCTTGCTTGATCATGTCGGCAAGCAGGCGGGCGCCGGCCTCACCGAGGCGCGTGACCAGCGACGCCGGCTCTCCGGCCGGAATGACCAGCGCTCCCTCGAGCCCGAACTTCTCCTTCAGCTTGCGCGCGATGGCCACGCGTCCGCCGACATCCGTGTTGACGCGGATGGTAACGAGGCCGCGTTCACGGGCCTCCTGAAGGTAATTGACGATGGTCGCGCGCGACATGCCGAGGATCTTGGCGATGTCGCTCTGGGTCAGTTGATCAACGTAGTAGAGCCAGGCGGCCCAAACGACCCCGTCATCGAACTCGGGCGGCAACGACTTGCCTTCGCCGATCATCCAACTTGCCCGTGCGCTCTCCGCCATCCGTCACTCCGCCTGATACTGTTTGCGCCACCTCAAACCGGAAATGAGGCCGCCGTCAAACAAATTCGAACGCTCAATTGACATTTGACACACGATGTTGTCATTTGTTTATGCCCCGTTGTAACGGGCGATCGATAACGGAATCGCGCTTGAGCACGCGGCCACGAATGCGGCCGCATGGGCAGGCGAGACTACGGCAGACAGGATCGGATCCGCGCCTTCTTCGACGCGGCCCGCGCCAGACGCCGATCCCAAATTTCCCAAGCGGCCTTTCCCGCCAGCCTTCCACGGCTCGGCGGGCATGGTCCCGCCATGTCATTTTTGTCCGGAGCCGTCGCAGGTGATGTCCGCCGGAAGCTGAGGAGCCTTTGCATGAAATCGAGATGGTCCGAAACCGAATATGCCGATGTCGTCGACGCCTACGTCCGCAACGGCGTCAACCGTGATCTGGCGATCCGCACCTACACCACGCGCCTGCTCGGATCCGACCCGGAACTGGTGCTGCATGGCGGTGGAAACACGTCGGTAAAGACCGTTTTCACCGATCTCGACGGCTCTGAGATTCCGGTTCTTTGCGTCAAGGGAAGCGGCTGGGACATGGGCACGATCGAACCGGCAGGCCTGCCCGCCGTCCGCCTGCAACCGCTCCAGGCGATGGTCGGTTTCCAAACGCTCAGCGACGACGACATGGTCATGCTGCAGCGCCGCTTGCTGCTCGATCCGGCAGCGCCCAATCCGTCGGTCGAAGCGATCCTTCATGCCAACCTGCCGTTCAAGCACATCGACCACACCCATGCCAACGCGATCGTGTCGCTGACAAACCAGCCGCACGGCGAAGAAATCGTGCGCGAACTCTTCCCCAAGGCGATCATCGTTCCCTATGTCATGCCCGGCTTCGATCTTGCGAAAGCCTGCGATGAGGCTTTCCGCGCCGATCCGACCGCCGACGGCATGATCTTGCTGAAGCACGGCATCTTCACCTGGTCGGAAGACCCGCGCGAATCCTACGAGAAGATGATCGCCGCAATCGACCGGGCCGAACGCCGCATTGCCGAAGGCAATCCGCGTCCGTTCGTGCAGGTGAAGCAGCCAACGGCGCTTGCAACGGCCGCGGAAATTGCGCCGGTCCTGCGCGGCGCCATCGCGATCGACACCGGTGTGGAAGGCTGCCCGAAACGCTTCGTGCTGGAGCACCGGGCAAGCGACGCGGTGCTTGCGTTCTGCAATGCGCAGAATGCCGGCGAACTCGCGCGCCGCGGCAACGCGACGCCGGAGCATGTCATCCACATCAAGCGCTTCGGCCTCGTTCTGCCGGCGCCGGTTGCCGGTGAAATGGCCGCCTGGGCGGAGACGGTGCGCACGGCCGTGGCCGACTACGTCGCCGAATACCGCGCCTATTTCGAGCGCAACAACGCGCGCGTCGGTGGCAACAAGAAGATGCTCGACCCGATGCCCCGCGTCTTCTACGTCGCCGGCGTCGGCCTCTTTGCGGCCGGCCCCAGCAAGAAGGCCGCACGCGTCGGCGCCGATGTCGCGGAAGCCACGATCAACGTCATCCGTAAAGCTGAAGGAATCGAGAGCTTCGAGGCGCTGTCGGAACAGGATCTCTTCGACATCGAATACTGGTCGCTCGAGCAGGTCAAGCTGACGAAACAGGTGGAGAAGCCGCTCAGCCGGCAGGTCGCGGTGGTGACCGGCGGGGCCGGCGGCCTTGGCCTTGCGATTGCCGAGGCGCTGCGCGCGGAAGGTGCGGAAATCGCCCTCGTCGATCTTGCCGAAGCGACGGTCAAGAAGGAGGCCGCCCGGCTCGGAGGGCTTGGCGTCGCCTGCGACGTGACCAATCCTCAGGCCGTTGACGCCGCTATCGCCGGCGTCGCCGAACATTTCGGCGGTATCGACATCGTCATTTCGAACGCGGGTGCCGCCTTCCAGGGCGCCATGATCGAGGTCGCCGACGAACTCTTCGAGAAAGCCTTCGCCCTCAACTTCTGGGGACACCATTACATCGCCCGGGCAGCAACCAGGGTGATGAAGGCGCAACGCACAGGCGGCGCACTGGTGTTCAACGTCTCCAAGCAGGCGGTCAATCCGGGCCCCGATTTCGGTCCCTACGGCACGTCGAAGGCGGCGCTGATGGCACTGATGCGGCAATACGCCGTCGAACACGGTGCGGACGGCATCACCTCGAACGCCGTCAACGCCGATCGCATCCGCACCGGCCTCATGACCGACCAGATGGTCGAGGAGCGCAGCCGCGCCCGCGGCATCACGCCGGAAGCCTACATGCGCGGCAACCTCGTCCACCGCGAAGTCGCCGCCAAGGATGTGGCCGAAGCCTTCGTGCACCTTGCCAAGGCGCGCACAAGCACAGGCGCGGTCATCACCGTCGACGGCGGCAATGTCGCGGCGATGATGCGATAGAAGGATAATGGGCGGCCGCGGTGAGAACCACCGCGGCCGTGCCCAACGAAATGAAACACATCGGCACGCTCTTCGGCCGACAATGGTGTCGCCGTAGCGAAAGCAATCTGCCACGCGACAGCCTATGCCGCCACTGACGAGCAGGGCTCAGCCAACGACCCGGCGCAGGCGCTCCTAGATCCCGGAGCCGTCCAGTTCCTGCTCGTCCTCGCCTTCCCAAGGCAGCGGCATCGCAGCGCGATCGAGATTGGCCGTGGGCATCGGCATCCAACACTTCAACTCAGGCTCGGGATACTCGATGATGCGGCCGGGCGACGAATCGGAGGCGCGCCAGCCTTCAGTCCCGAACTGATCACCCTTCGACCAATAGGCGAGATCGACTTCCGCGGCGCCCTGCTCGGACGGCCGGATCGTGACGAGGATCCGGCTCCCGTTTTTCGGAGCGCTTGCCATATGACGCCAGTGGTCCGCCTCAGCCATCATTTACCTCCTGCCTTGCTGCACCTGACAAGTGTCGCCTCGGCGCTGAAAACGGTCAACTCATAGTTTGCGTGGGGCGAGGGGATGAGAACAGCGAACCCTGACCGCTGCCCTTCAGGCACCTAGAGGACGACCACGGTCGCGCCCTTTGATACTTTCCCATAGAGCTCGATGACGTCTTCTTTGAGCATGCGGATGCAGCCCGAGGATGCTTCGGTTCCGATGGTCCAGGGCTCGGACGTGCCATGGATGCGGTAGAGCGTGTCCTTGCCATTCTGAAACAGATAGAGCGCCCGCGCGACGATTGCGCCATGCAGACCAGGCAGATCGCCCGCGTCAAAACTTGTTTTCAGTTTCTGTCCGAGTGCTTGTTCGTCTAACGGCATATGGGACCCTGTTGAACTGTACCAACGTCAGTCGTGTGTGTGTCTGTTGAAGCAGACATTCCACTCGGAACTGTAAGAGCCGGCTCTTCCTCGCGGTGAGAATGTGCCGGGCGCCTGCGCGGTGTGTCTTGTGGCGGACAAGGCCTTGTCGGCTTTGCGTCAACATTTGGCCAAGACAAGTGATCGCACGGACGGCTCGGTGGGACGGCGACATTGCACGCTCGTTGGCATGATCGGGCGGGCGACGGCGCCCTCGCTCGCCTAACCAAGCATCGTGCCGCCCGGCCGCACTCAATAGTTTCGATCTATTTCTACAATAGCGACAATGAATTTGTCCTATGAGACCCATCTATGACAAATGCCGGCCGAAGGGACGAGACGAACAAGTCCCGCGGCAATGTCCGCAGACAAGGAAAGCAACTGCAAGGCGCCGTATCCTTGCAGGTTTGAGGCGGTGCGACCGAGGTCTGCATCGCTTCTTTTTTTAAGAACACCAACCTGACGGCTTCCGATGAACCTTTATCTGTCTATCGTCGAGCAGACCCTGCTCTCGGCGCCCGTGCTCTTCTTCTGTCTCGGGTTCGGCGCCTCGATCCTGGGCGCATCGATCGCTCTGCCGAGCGGCGTTTCAAAGATGATTGCGATCTACCTGATGCTGGCGATCGGCTTCAAGGGGGGAGCGGCGGTCGCGATGGATGCCCTCTCCACCGAAGTGCTCCTGTGCCTGCTCGTCGGGGTGGTTCTATCCGGGGCGACGCCGTTTGCCGCCTTTCGTCTTCTCGGATTGGTATCGCCTCTGCCGGCAACCGATCGGGCAGCGATCGCTGCGCATTACGGCTCGATCTCCATTGTCACGTTCACGGCCGCGACCGATGCCCTGACCCGATCTGGCATCGAGTTCAGCGCAACCATGGTGGCGGTTGCGGCCGCGATGGAAGCGCCGGCCATCATCAGCGCCGTCTATCTCTTGCAACGGGTGGGTGCTGGCGGACAAGCCAGCGCCAAGCGTGCCGATCGCACGGTCATGCAGGAGGTATTCTTCAACGTGACGATCGTCGTTCTGCTCGGCGCCTTCGTCATCGGCGCGGTGACGGGCAGGGATGGGCTCTCCGACGTGTCCGGCTTCCTGGTCGATCCCTTCAGGGGCGTTCTTTGCCTCTTTCTCCTCGATCTCGGAGCCGTGGCGGGGCAGGGGCTTCGCACCGGTTGGCGCAAACTCACCTGGCCGCTGATGCTGTTTGCGGCCTGGGTGCCGGCGCTTTCGGCTGCCCTTGTTCTTCTGTCGGCACTGGCCCTCGGCCTGTCGCATGGCAACGCCGCTTTGTTGACGACACTGGCTGCGAGCGCCTCCTACATCGCCGCGCCCGCGGCGATGCGCATGGCCGCACCGGAAGCCAGGCCCGAGATCTATCTGACCATGGCGCTCGGCGTCACATTCCCGCTCAACCTGCTGATTGGCGTGCCGCTCTACATTTCACTGGCCGGTCTTCTTGCCCCTTAGCCCGCGACAGCCCGAAGCCTTGCCGGTTCGGGCAGAAGCGATGGCCTGCCCATCAGGCAATTCCCTTCTTGCGCGCGGCGCTATCGGCCTCGCGCGCCAGGATCTCGTAGTGGCGCTGTCTTCCGCTGTTTTCCCGCCAGTAGAATCCGACCTCGCGACGAGCTGCCCAGTCCTCGATTTCGATCAGCTTGACGTCGTCGTCCTTGCGAAACTCCGCGCGGGCATAAAGTTCTGGAAACAGCGAGCAGCCCATGCCGATCGAGACCATCTGCCTGATGGAATCGAGGCTTGTTCCCTCATAGTCATCGATCACCCGGGCATCCGCCACGGCCGCAAGGTGCTTGACGTTTTCGAGCAGCCGGTGGCCGCTGCCGAGCGCCAGCAGCGTTTCGCCTCGCAGCGCCCGGGTCTTGACCGAGGTCTGCGAGGCCAGCCGATGTTCGGCGGGAACACCAAGAAAAATCTTCTCGTCGCCGATGCGCCGGAACCTGAGGCCGGCACGCTCCGGCGCCGGTCCAAGGCCACAATCGACGGCACCTTCGGCGACCGCCGTTTCGATCCATGCCGGCGGGTCCTCGCGGATATAGATCTTCAAGGCCGGGAATTTACGATGGACGCCCGGCAGAAAGCCCGGAAGAAAATAGGGACCAAAGGTCGGGGCTGTCGCCATTCGAACCAGGCCGCCGAGGCTTTGCGTGTCCTTCAAGGCGCCTTCGACGAGGTCATCGACGGTCGCGAGCGCCATGCGCGCGCTTCGCGCCACATCCTGGCCCGCCGGTGTCGTGACGACACTCGTCGAGGTGCGTTCAAACAGCGTTACCCCGAGTGACTTTTCGACCAGCCCAATCTGAACGGAAAGGGTCGGTTGCGAAACGTGGCAGCGCTTGGCGGCTTTGCCGAAGTGCCGGAGTTCGTCGAGGGCCGCTATGTATTCAAGCTGGCGAAGAGTGGGTCGATAGGCCATTCCCAATTGATAAAACCTATCGCAGGAATTTCAACTATGAATTGGCACTATGACCAGAACTGTTCGAATGTCGCGAAAGTCGAACAAAGGCTATCGCAATGGATCAGTTTTTGAAATCTCTCCGCAGCCGCAAGGCGATCATTGAAACGCGTATCGCCGAGGAACAGGCGCGGCCCGCCCCGGATCGCTTTCGTCTCTGGACGCTGAAGAAACTCAGGCTGCAGTTTTTGGAGCAGATCGCATTCGTCGAGCGCACGAACCGTCTGCTTCCGACGTAAGCTCCGATAGCACAGTCGCAAACCACGGCACATCGCCCCCCGGCGGGCGGATTGGTTCCCGATGGCGATACCTTTAGCGGCATCGTGATGCTTCCCGGACGCTGATTGCCTGTCAGCGTCCGGCGCCAGTAGGCCTTACGGAATGGCGATGACCGCCTCGATCTCCACCTTCGCGCCCTTTGGCAGCGCGCTGACTTCGTAGCAGGCGCGGGCCGGGAACGGCTTGGCGAAGAAGCCCGCATAGACCTTGTTGATCTCCGCGAACTGCGCGAGGTCGGTGAGCAGAACCGTGGTCTTGACGGTGTTAGAAAGGGTCGTGCCCGCGGCAGTCGCGATGGCAGCAAGGTTCTTCAGGCACTGCTCGGCCTGCGCGATCGCGTCATCCGAGTTGAACTCTCCGGTGGCCGGATCGATCGGAAGCTGGCCGGAGACGAACAGCAGATTGCCGACCTTGATCGCCTGCGAGAAGGGACCGACGGCGCCCGGCGCGTCGGTGGTGTGGATTTCCTGGATCATGATCCGTCTCCGAGATTGGTGGTTGAATTGAACACGCTCATGCGTAGCGGGCGATCGCGAGATCGGTGGCGTCGATTTCCGGCTTACGGCCGCTGACGAGATCGGCGATCACCCGTGCCGAACCGGAACTCATCGTCCAGCCGAGCGTGCCGTGGCCGGTGTTGAGGTAGAGGCCCGCGACCTTCGTCGGACCGATGACCGGCGTGCCGTCCGGCGTCATCGGCCGAAGGCCGGACCAGAAGCTCGCCTTCGACACGTCGCCGCCCGGGAAGAGGTCGGTGACAGAGTGCTGGAGCGTCAGGCGACGGGGTTCGCCGAGATCGTTGGTGTAGCCGGAAATTTCCGCCATGCCGCCGACGCGGATGCGGTCGCCGAGCCTGGTGATGGCGATCTTGAAGGTTTCGTCCATGACCGTCGATTCCGGCGCGCGTGACGCGTCGGTGATCGGGATCGTCAACGAGTAACCCTTGACCGGGTAGACCGGCAGGCGGATGTCATGCGGCCTGACGAGGAGAGGGGAGAAGCTGCCGAGCGCCACGACGACAGCGTCGGCCTGGAGCGTACCGTGCGCCGTGACGACGCCTTTGATCCGGCCGCCTTCCACGTCGAGACTGCGGATGATGCTGCCATAGTTGAAGCGCACGCCGAGCGCTTCCGCCTTTTTCGCAAGCTCGTTGCTGAACTTGAAGCAGTCGCCGGTCTCGTCCTTCGGCGTCAGCAGGCCGCCGACGATCTTCTCGCGCACATGTTTCAGCGCCGGTTCGACGCGAATGCAGCCATCGCGGTCCAGGACCTCGTAGGGGATGCCGTCGGCGGCAAGCGCCTTGACGTCCTTGCCGGAGGCGTCGAGCTGGGCCTGGGTGCGGAAAAGCTGCAGCGTTCCCTGCATGCGCTCGTCATAGGCGATGCCGGTTTCGGCGCGCAGCGCGGCGAGCGAGACGCGGCTGTAGTCGGCAAGCCTTAGCATGCGGCTCTTGTTGATCGCGTAGCGCCCGGACGTGCAGTTCGAGAGCATCTTGATCATCCAGGAGATCATGGCGGCATCGACCTTCGGTCGAAGGATGAGCGGGGCGTGCTCCATGAACAGCCATTTCATCGCCTTCATCGGAATGCCGGGTGCCGCCCAGGGCGAGCAGTAGCCGAAGGAAACTTCGCCGGCATTGGCAAAGCTCGTCTCCAGCGCCGGCCCGGGCTGGCGATCGATGACGGTGACCTCGTGTCCGCTCTTGGCAAGCTGGTAGGCCGAGGTGACGCCGACAATGCCGGCGCCGAGAACGATAACTTTCATGATGTCCTCAAAAGCAAAGGAAGCTCAGCGGTACTGCCGTTCGTAGCGATGGCCGAGACCGGTCAGGATTTCGTAGGAGATAGTGCCGGCATCGCGTGCGATGTCTTCGAGTGTCTGGTTGGGCCCGAGGACCTCCACCAGGCTGCCGAGTTGCAGGCGCCCCTCCGGCAATGCCGAGATATCGATGGTGATGCTGTCCATCGACACGCGACCGACGATCGGCAGGCGAACGCCGTCGCAATAGACTGCACCCCGATCGCTCAGGCTGCGCGGCAGGCCGTCGGCATAGCCGGCGGCAATGGTGGCAAGCCAGGTCGGGCTTGCGGCGACATGGCTGCCGCCATAGCCGACGCGCGCACCGCTCGGCACTTCACGCGTCTGCACCACCGCGACATCGAGCTTGATGACCGGCTCCATCGGGTTTGGGTGACCATCCGTCGGGGCCCCGCCATAGAGCGCGATCCCCGGCCGAACCAGCACGCCGTGATAGGCTTCGCCCAGGAAAATTCCGCCGGAATTGGCGAAGCACAGCTCGTATTCCGGAAACTCCGCTGCGATGCGCCGGAGTTCGGCAAGCTGGCTGCCGTTCTGCTCGCTCAAGACGTCGTCGGCAGAGGCCAGGTGGCTCATGACGAACTGGATGTCGATCATGCCGCAGGTCCGCAGCATCGAGGCGACCGCCGGTCGTTCCTGCGGCGGGACGCCGAGCCGCGACATGCCCGTGTCGAACTGCAGCGCCGCAGGGAGCCGGCGGTTGAGATTTACCGCCGCACCGGCCCATTGCCGCAATTGCTCAAGGGAATTGATCACCGGTACGATACCATCGTCGGCGCAGGCGAGCTCGTTGCCCGGCTGCAGGCCGTTCAGGACGAAGATCATCGCATCGCGGGCAAGCTGCGGTCGCAGGCGCCGAGCCTCCACGAACTGGGCCACGAAGAAATGCCGGCAGCCATGGTCATAAAGGCGCGCCGCGACCCGGTCTGCGCCAAGGCCATAGGCATCCGCCTTGACGACGGCTGCGGCCCGCGCCGGCGCAATTTCAGACACCAGCCGGTCGTAATTGCGAACCAGCGCCGCAAGGTCGATCGTGAGGTAGCCCGAGGCGCCGCTCTTGATCGCTTTTTGCTGCGTATTTTCCCTGACTGCGCCGTCCATGGCCGAGCCTCCCAACCTGCCCGGAGGGTAGTGAAACGATCGCAGAATTGTCGACGAATTGTCGATTGATCGTTGCGCCAATTCGTGATCTTTGAATGAAACGATCACGAATTGGAATAATCCGCAATGACTGCGCTCGACACCATAGACCGCAATATCCTGCGGCTGCTGCGCCTGGATGCGCGCCGGAGCAACGCCAGCCTCGCGAGCGAGGTCGGGCTCTCGCCCTCCGCCTGTCTGAGGCGGATAAAACTGATGGAACAGTCCGGCGTCATTCGCGGCTATACCGCCCTTGTGGACACCTCGAACGTCGAGGCCACCATTGCCGTTATCATCAACATCACACTGGACCGACAGACAGAGGACTATCTCGACCGGTTCGAGGCGGCGGTGCGACGGCATCCCGAGCTACGCGAATGTTTTCTGATGACTGGCGGATCGGACTATCTGCTGCGCGTCGAAGTCGCCAATGCTGGCGAGTTCGAGCGCATCCACAAGGAGATTCTCTCGGCCTTACCGGGGGTCTCCAGAATCCATTCGAGCTTTGCGATCCGCAACGTTCTTGCGACACGCCCCAAGGCACGTCGATAGGCCGCAATCCCGGAACCCGCGCGGCCGTCCCTAGTAAAGCAGGGAGGCGACAAGCGTCGACGCGAGGAGATAGGCAAGCCCATCAGCCGCAAGTCGGTCGCGCAGGCTATGCGTGATTGGTGATTTGCACCGCGCTCGGCACGTTCGAGCGTCGAGCGTTCCTATATGAAACAGAACGAATATTCCGAAGGTGGAAATTTGCGAATTCTGCATTCTATTTTCTCTTGCAGGTTCGTTAGCGTTCGTTTTTAATCAGCGCACTTTCGCTGCGAAAGTCAGGCGCGACTGATTGAGGAGGATCAACGCGACTGAGCACCGAGACTTGTCGTCTCAATATTGGGAGGAATCGCCATGAGAGTTTTGAAATGGACGCTTGCGGCCACATCTGCGATGTCGGTCTTCGTCGCCCCGAACGCCTTCGCGGCGACGGAGCTTGCCTGGTGGCACGCAATGACGGGCGCCAACAACGAAACCGTTGAACGGCTTGCGAAGGAATTCAACGAAAGCCAGTCGGAATATAAGATTGTCCCCGTCTTCAAGGGGACCTATGGCGAGACGCTGAACGCGGGCATTGCTGCATTCCGCTCCAAGCAGGCTCCCGCGATCCTGCAGGTGTTCGACGCCGGCAGCGGCGTGATGCTGGGCGCCGAAGGCGCCGTGGTGCCCGTGGCGGAAGTGCTTCAGAAGGGCGGCTACGAGTTCAACAAGGACCAGTACCTGCCGGGCATCGTCGCCTATTATTCCAAGGCTGACGGGACCATGCTGTCCTTCCCCTTCAACTCGTCGTCCCCGATCCTCTACTTCAACAAGGACGCCTTTACGAAGGCCGGCATCGATACGGCCAAGCCGCCGGCCACCTGGCCCGAGGTCTTCGAAGCGGCCAAGAAGATCAAGGCGAGCGGGGCGGCAAATTGCGGCTTCACTTCGACCTGGCTGACCTGGATCCAGACCGAAAACTTCTCGGCCTGGAACAACGTGCCCTACGGCACGAACGAAAACGGGCTTGCCGGCCTCGAAGTGGAACTGAAGATCGACGCGCCGCTCTTCGTCGACCATTTCCAGTCGATCGCCGATCTCGCCAAGGACGGCACCTTCCGGTACGGCGGCCGCACCTCCGAGGCCAAGCAGTTGTTCATGTCGGGCGAGTGCGCAATTCTGACGGAATCCTCCGGTGGTCTCGGCGACATCGTCAAGTCGGGCATCAACTACGGTGTGGGCGAGCTTCCCTATTATGAAGGCCACGGCCCGCAGAACACCATCCCCGGCGGCGCAAGCCTCTGGGTCTTCGCCGGCAAGAGCGACGCCGAATACAAGGGCGTGGCCGAGTTCTTCCACTTCCTCTCGAAAACGGAAACTCAGGCCCAGCTTCACCAGGTCTCGGGCTACCTGCCGGTGACGCTTGCAGCCTACGAGGAGACCAAGAAGTCCGGCTTCTATGAAAAGAACCCGGGCCGGGAGACGCCGATCAAGCAGATGATGGGCAAGGCGCCGACCGAAAACTCCAAGGGCGTCCGCCTGGTCAACCTTCCGCAGGTTCGCGACATCCTCAACGAAGAGTTCGAAGCGATGCTTGCCGGCCAGAAGGATGCCAAGACGGCTCTCAGCGAAGGTGTCGTGAAGGCAAACGCTGCGATCAAGACGGCGATCGGCAACTGACCTCCAGACGAAATGTCCGCATCGCCCGCAAGGCGGTGCGGACTGGTTTTTGATGGGGAGGGGAGACCATGCAGTCCGTCGTATTTCCAAACAAGGTGCTGCCGTATCTTCTGTTGGCACCGCAGATCGTCTTGACGGTCATCTTCTTTTTTTGGCCGGCCAGCCAGGCGCTCTACCAATCGGTGCTGCGCGAGGATCCGTTCGGCCTGAAATCCGGCTTCGTCGGTCTCGCCAACTTCCGGGCGATCCTCGCCAATCCCGACTATCTGCATTCGCTCAAGGTCACGGTGGCGTTCAGTGTTGCGACAGCGCTGTTGTCGATGGCGCTTGCGCTGCTGCTCGCAACGGCGGCCGACCGGGTGGTGCGCGGGCGCAACGTCTACCGCACGCTCCTGATCTGGCCCTATGCGGTTGCCCCGGCCGTGGCCGGCATGCTGTGGCTGTTCATGTTCAACCCGGCGATGGGAACCTTCTCTTACATTCTGCGCCGCAACGGCTTTGCGTGGGATCCGCTGCTCAACGGCAACCAGGCGATGTTTCTGGTGATCGTCGCGGCAGCCTGGAAGCAGATCAGCTACAACTTCCTCTTCTTCGTCGCAGGCCTGCAGGCGATCCCGAAGTCGCTCATCGAAGCGGCAGCCATCGATGGCGCCCGCGGCACCAAGCGGTTCTGGACCATCGTCTTCCCGTTGCTCGCGCCGACGACGTTCTTCCTGCTCGTCGTCAACACCGTCTACGCCTTCTTCGATACCTTCGGCATCATTCACGCGGTCACCGGGGGAGGCCCCGCCAAGGCGACGGAGACGCTCGTCTACAAGGTTTACAACGACGGCTTCGTCAATCTCGACCTCGGCAGCTCGGCTGCCCAGTCGGTGATCCTGATGGTCATCGTCATTGCGCTGACAGCGTTCCAGTTCCGCTTCGTCGAGAAGCGGGTCCACTATTCGTGAGGCGCCGATGATCGAGAATCGTCCCATATCAACTGCGATCAGCCACCTGATACTCGTCATCGGGATCATCATCGTCGCGCTGCCGATCTACTATACCTTCGTCGCCTCGAGCCACAGCTCGATCGAGATCGTGCGGCCGCCGATGTCGCTGGTGATCGGAGATCACCTCGTCGAGAACTATCGGGAAGCGGTCGGCGGCGGCGTCGAACGGGTCGTCGGCGTCAGCCTCGAGCGTCTGCTGTTCAATTCGACGGTCGTGGCGATCGCGATCGCCGTCGGCAAGATCGTCATCTCCTTCCTGTCGGCGTTCGCGATCGTGTTCTTCCGCTTTCCGCTGAAGATGCTGTTCTTCTGGATGATCTTCATCACCCTGATGCTGCCGGTCGAGGTGCGCATCCTGCCGACCTACAAGGTGATCGTCGATCTCGGCCTGATCGACACCTATGCGGGGCTGACGCTGCCGCTGATGGCTTCGGCGACGGCGACGTTCCTCTTTCGCCAGTTCTTCCTGACGATACCGGGGGAACTGGTGGAGGCGGCGCGCATCGACAATGCCGGTCCGTTCCGCTTCATGAAGGATATCCTGCTGCCGCTCTCGGCAACGAACATCGCGGCGCTCTTCGTTATCCTCTTCATCTATGGCTGGACCCAGTATCTCTGGCCGCTGCTCGTCACCAACGACGCGAAGATGAACACGATCATCATCGGGCTCCGGCGGATGATCGATTTTACCGACGCCTCGACGCCCTGGAATTATGTGATGGTGACGGCGATCCTTGCGATCATCCCGCCGATCCTCGTCGTCGTGCTGATGCAGCGCTGGTTTGTCAAAGGTCTTGTGGAGACAGAAAAGTAATGGCTGAAATTACCCTGAAAGACGTCCGCAAGACCTATGGCACGGTGGAAGCGATCAAGGGCGTTTCGCTCGACATCAAGGACGGCGAGTTCGTCGTCCTTGTCGGGCCATCCGGTTGCGGTAAGTCCACATTGCTGCGCATGATCGCCGGGCTCGAGAACATCAGCGGTGGAGATATCCTGATTGGCGGGCGTCGGGTCAACGATGTCGAGCCGGCGGAGCGCGACATTGCGATGGTCTTCCAGAACTACGCGCTCTATCCGCACATGACGGTGCGCCAGAACCTTGCCTATGGGCTCAAGAACCGGAAGACGCCGGCGGCCGAGATCGATCAGCGCATTGCCACGGCCGCGCGGACGCTCGAAATCGAGCCCTATCTCGACCGCAAGCCACGGCAGCTTTCGGGCGGCCAACGTCAGCGCGTTGCCATGGGGCGGGCGATCGTTCGCCAACCCGCCGCGTTTCTGTTCGATGAGCCACTGTCGAACCTCGATGCGAAGCTGCGCGGCCAGATGCGCATCGAGATCAAGCGGTTGCAGCGTTCGCTCGCAACGACGAGCGTCTACGTCACGCATGATCAGATGGAGGCGATGACCCTTGCCGACCGGCTTGTCGTCGTCAGCGCCGGTCGTATCGAGCAGGTCGGCACGCCACTGGAGCTTTACGAGAAGCCCGCAACCACCTTCGTCGCCACTTTCATCGGCTCGCCGTCGATGAACCTGCTGCACGGCAAGAATTTATCGGCGGGATGGACGCTCGCCTCGGATGCGGCCCGCCCGAATGGCGACTACACGCTCGGCGTCCGTCCGGAAGACATTTCGCCGATGTCAGCCGATGCCCCGGCGCGAGCCTTCGAAGCGACGGTTCGCATCGACGGCATCGAACTGGTCGGAGCCGAAAGCCTCATACACGGTCGCCTCCAAAACGGCGACGAGTTGGTCTTTCGCGTTTCCGGGCGCGCGCGCAACGAGATCGGTGACGAGGTGAAGGTCGGGGCGAACACAGAAGCACTCCATATGTTTGACGGCAGCGGGAACCGGCATGGATGATGGCCGGAAGGTCGGCGCGAGATCAGCAGAGGTTCGTTGATGTATCGCGAGCGTAGACTGTTGAATTGTTGGAGGACGTTGCGGGCTATGGTCACGACCACAGGGAGCGTAACGGTTTGCCCTGTGGTCGTTTCTTTCAGGGCGTCTCGCTAAATCAGTCCGAAAGGACGCTCGCAGATTAGTTCCATAATGTATGTTATGCGACTTAAGGCGCAGATTGGGTGGGGCCACGCATCGGCAGATCGCTTCCTGCCCTTCCGCAAGAACGCGACGCCGCCGCCAACGTTTCAGCTTGGGTCGTCGAGGTTGAACTGCCGCATCTCCTCGTTATAGCCGAAGAGTTCTCCATAACGGCCCCATGCTATGACCGTGCGCACGGTTTGTTCGGCATCGTCTTCCGACATGTAATCTTCAAGTTCTTCTGAGAAGCGCGCAAAGGGTGCGTGGTGGCTTGGCCGCTCGTCGAGCACGCGCCGGATAAGGGCTGCAAGCGGGACGTAAGCTAGAAGGTGCTCGGCAAACAGGCGCTTGCGATTGTCGACTTCGGCAGCGGCAAAGCGCTGCCCCGCCTCCGTCAGCTTGACGTCCCCCGCTTCCAGCTCGGCAAAACGCATGAGCTGCAGGGCTTCGAGGATCGGAAACAGTTCGCCCGCCTCCAGTTGCAGGCTTGCAGCGAGATCGGGAAGATCAGCCTCGCCATTGAAAGGCGCCTGCGCGAGCGCTTCGATCAGGCCCGAGAGACGGTTGGTCGAAAGCCGGGGCAAGGCCATCGCTATGCCGGTCCCGGCGAAGCCGCCCGAAACGGGCTTCTCCACTTTTTCCAGCGGCGCCCGCCGTGTCATCCGCGCGTAGATGTCATCAACGAGTTGTCGGAACGCCGGGTCCAGCCGGTTGCGTGGATGGATCAGGTCGATCGCGATCTCCGCCGCAACCCGGCCGGGATTGGACGAAAAGATCAGGATGCGATCGCACATGAGCACCGCCTCTTCGATGTTGTGCGTCACCATCAAGATCGACTTGATCGGCAGACGCCCTTCGATCCAGAGGTCGATAAGGTCTGTGCGCAGCGTTTCCGCCGTCAGCACGTCCAGCGCCGAAAAGGGCTCATCCATGAGCATGAGGCTTGGATGGACGACAAGTGCGCGGGCAAAGCCAACACGTTGCCGCATGCCCCCCGACAGTTCTTTCGGATAGGCGCTCTCGAAGCCGTCGAGGCCGATCAGGTCGATCGCATCGATCGCGAGGCGGCGGCGCTCGGCTGTCGGCACGCCAAGCGCCTCAAGCCCAAGTTCGACATTCTGAAGCACGGTGAGCCACGGAAAGAGTGCAAAGCTCTGGAACACCATGGAAATGCCTTCGCTCGGCCCCGTCACCGTATGACCGCGCCAGAGCACCCTGCCCGCGGTTGGCGTAACCAGACCGGAAACAATGCGCAGCAGCGTCGACTTTCCGGAGCCGGAACGCCCGAGCAATCCGACGATTTCGCCTTCGGTGATCTTGAGCGCGACGTCGTCGAGCACCACAAGATCAGGACTGTCGCTCTTGCTATAGGTCTGCCGCACGCCTTCCAGTTCCAGAAGCTGGTTTTTCGCGGCACGGACAGAAGAGCTTGTGGTGTCGGCCAAATCCATCTGGAACCTCTTACTCAAGACGCAGGCGCCGGCCTGAAAAGGCATAGAGCGGCCGCCAGACCAACCGATTGAACAGGATGACGAACAAGGACATGACGGCGATACCGAGCACGATGCGGGGATAGTCACCGACCCTCGTCGCCGCAGCGATGTACGCGCCGAGGCCATGCGCCGAGAGCATCGTGTCGCCCCAGTTCACGACCTCCGCAATGATCGAGGCGTTCCAGGCGCCGCCGCTCGCGGTGATCGCGCCCGTCACGTAGTAGGGGAAAACGCCCGGAAGGATGACCTTGCGCCACCAGTTCCAGCCGTGGATGCGGAACGTTGCCGCCGCCTCCTTGAGGTCGTTCGGAAAGGCGTTGGCCCCGGCGATCACGTTGAACAGGATGTACCACTGGGCGCCCAGGATAATGAGCGGGGAGAGCCAGATGTCCGGGTTGAGCCCGAGGCGGACGATGGCGACGACGGCAAAGGGAAACACGATATTGGCCGGGAACGCCGCCAGGAATTGTGCCAGGGGCTGCATGCGCTCGGCCACACGCGGCCTCAGTCCAATCCAGATGCCGATCGGTACCCAGACCAGCGTCGCAAACACCATCAGAACGATCACGCGCAGCATGGTCAGAAGCCCGAGCCCGGCGACCGCGACGACATCTGCAAAGGCAAGCTCGGTCGCGATGAACCGTGCGACCAGCCAGAAGGCGTAGGCTGCAACGACAACGACGAACGCAAACCAGGCGCGATCCGCCCAGGCATTCACTGTAACCCCGCTTAGCCGGGTGGGCACAAGTGAAGGAACCGCCAGCCGCCGCTGCAGAATACGCCCGACGATCGCCCCGGCCGGCACGAGCAGAACCTGCAACAATCGCGTTCTGCGCACCACGTCCAGGAGCCATGAACGCGGCGCGGCGCTGCCGGCGGAGAGTTCGACCCTGAATTTGTCGCTCCAGGCCACAAGCGGACGGAAGAGCAACTGATCATAGATGAGGATCACCGCAAACATGGTCGCCGTCGCCCAGCCGACGGCCACGAGGTCCTGCTGGGCGATGGCAAGCGCGACGTAGGAGCCGATACCTGGCAGCGTGATGGTGGTGTTGCCGACCGAAATCGCTTCCGACGCCACGACGAAGAACCATCCGCCCGACATCGACATCATCGTATTCCAGACGAGGCCCGGCATGGAAAAAGGAACTTCAAGCCGCCAGAAGCGCTGCCATGGCGAAAGCCGGAAGCTGCGGGCCGCCTCGTCGAGGTTGGCCGGCACGGTCTTCAGCGATTGGTAGAAGCTGAAGGTCATGTTCCAGGCCTGGCTGGTGAAGATGGCGAAGATCGCTGCAAGCTCCACCCCGAAGACGTTGCCGGGGAAAAGCGACAAGAAGCCGAGAACGGTGAAGGACAGAAAACCGAGCACCGGCACCGACTGCAGAATGTCGAGCAACGGAATCAGCACGACCTCCGCCCGCCGGGATTTGGCGGCCAGCGTCCCATAGATCAAGGTGAAGGCGAGCGAGGCTGCAATTGCCGCCAGCATGCGCATCGTTGTGCGTAACGCATATTCCGGCAGCATGGCCGGATCGAGCGAAACGGGTGCGGTCGAAAGCGATGAGAGCGGGGCGAACGCCTCATGTCCGCCATGGGCAATCAGGACGAGCGTTGCAAAGAATAGGCAAAATGCGAAGAAATCCCAAAAATTGGGCGCATAGCCCGAGCGGCGAACGGCTTCCATTGCGGCGTGGTGCGTGGCCATTGTTACGCCCCGTTGAACGAATGCAAGCAAGTCTCAATGCTACCGCTTCCACAAAACCGTGAGCCGAACGGGCGACCGCAGACGATGTGAACTCTCGCGACTCTTCTCTCAATCCAAGCCTATCTCAGGCGATTGTGCGCTGCATGAAAGCATAGTCAAGGTGGTAACGCTGCAGGCCGAACGATCGATGATACTGTCCGTCCGAGGCGGGAGGGACGTCTCAAGAGAAGGCCAGAACCCTTTGATAAGGCGAAGGCAATCGCGGAGCTGCATCGACTGCGGATTGACAGTCGGAGGAAATGGGCGGATAGCCGGGGTAACGTTTCTTAGGGCTTCAAGACGCCCAGCTCCCAGGCTTCTGCCTTTGGCAGCGCGCTGTTGCGGTTTAAATGGGCCAGGCCGGCTAGGACGCTAGGCTCGAGGTCTCGGCCACCCTGCCCGGCAAACCGGCAAGAATTCCACGCGGACAATCAGAGGACACCATGGAAACGGTAGAAATCAGCGATCGCAACGACTTTGCCCTTTGGGCCATTCAGCGCGCACAGGAAATCGTGACGGGAGAAGGCGCAGCCTTCGCAATCGCAGCCCAGGGCGCAGACGAAGAAGCCCTGTCGCAAACCGCGGCGGCCCTCGGCAAGGCGATCAGTGAGGCCATGCTCGAGGTTTTCGACGGTCTCGTCGCCTCATAAATTCAATCTGCGCCGAATTGGCTCCCGTTCCCGTCTCGCGATCCGGAGTACGGATATCTCCCGACGAGATCGGGACCGATCTTCAGCGTCCCAAGGCCCGATGCGTATTGTCGAAGGAAGCCGACGCAGGCCGGCTCCCTCCAGATTGAGGCATCAGATCACGCCGAGCGCGTCCATGGCTTCGGCGACCCGGACGAAGCCGGCAATGTTGGCTCCGAGCACGTAGTCGCCGGGGTTGCCGTATTCCTCGGCGGTCTCCGCACAACGGTCGTGGATCGACTGCATGATAATGGCAAGCCGCGTTTCGGTCTGCTCGAACGTCCAGCTGTCGCGAGAGGCATTCTGCTGCATCTCGAGAGCCGATGTCGCAACACCGCCCGCATTGGCGGCCTTGCCGGGAGCAAACATGACCCCTGCATCCTGAAAGATGCGAACCGCTTCGGGGGTCGATGGCATGTTTGCCCCCTCACCCACTGCGATGACGCCGTTCTTCACCAGGGTGCGGGCATCCTTGCCCGTCAGCTCGTTCTGGGTCGCCGAGGGCATCGCGACATCGCAAGGAACGTCCCAGACGGAGCCGCCCTCCACATAGTGCGCCCTGGAGCCTTTCAGCCTGGCGTACTCGGATATCCGCTCGCGGCGAACCTCCTTGATCTGCTTGACCAGTTCGAGATCGATCCCGTCCTCGTCGACGACATAACCGTTGGAGTCGGAGCACGCGACGATCTTGCCACCGAACTCCGCAATCTTTTCCATGGTGTAGATGGCGACGTTTCCGGATCCCGATACGGTCACGCGCTTGCCTTCGAAATCGAGACCCTTGGTGCTGAGCATCCGCTGGACGAAATAGGTCGCGCCGAAGCCCGTTGCCTCCTTGCGCGCACGCGAGCCGCCGTAGATCAGCGCCTTGCCTGTCAGCACGCCGGCCTCGTACCGGTTGGTGAGCCGCTTGTATTGGCCGAACATGTAGCCGATCTCCCGGCCTCCGACACCGATATCACCAGCAGGAACGTCGGTATACTCGCCCAGGTGTCGATGAAGCTCGGTCATGAACGACTGGCAAAATCGCATGATTTCCCCATCCGAACGGCCCCTCGGATTGAAGTCCGAACCGCCCTTGCCGCCGCCGATCGGCATGCCCGTCAGGGCGTTCTTGAAGGTCTGCTCGAAACCGAGGAACTTGATGATCCCGACGTTGACGGAAGGGTGAAAACGTATCCCGCCCTTATAGGGCCCAAGCGCCGAGTTGAATTGGACGCGGAAACCGCGGTTGATCTGTACCTGCCCGGCGTCATCGACCCAAGGCACCCTGAAGATGATCTGCCGCTCCGGTTCGCAGATCCGTTCTATAAGGGCCTGTTCCGCATAGCGCGGGTGCTTGGCAATGACACGCCCCAGACTTTCAAGCACTTCGCGTACGGCCTGGTGAAATTCCAGCTCGCCGGCGTTGCGCCTCAGTACTTCCGTCAGAATTGGTTCCAGCTTCTCATCGACATTCAAGATGGTTCTCCTCATGCGCGCAGGTTCTATGCGCAGACCCTCGCGCATTATCGGAAGCAGAGCGGCAAGTGAAGATTTATTTCCCGTCACCATGCAATTCGTGATTGCCGAGCTGCGCGCTGGTTTTTCATGGGAAAAC
This sequence comes from Ensifer sp. ZNC0028, assembly GCF_000799055.1. NCBI lineage: Bacteria > Pseudomonadati > Pseudomonadota > Alphaproteobacteria > Hyphomicrobiales > Rhizobiaceae > Ensifer > Ensifer sp. ZNC0028. Next base: position 41,666 of record NZ_JTLA01000018.1, on the reverse strand, counting down.
GTGCGCAAGGCGTCACTCTGATAGGCACACCTGAGATAGAGGCGACCGTGCTCGGTCGCCTCTTCGGCAACACCCCCTCTTCCGGGGCAAAGTGCGTAAGCTCCCGGTGATGATGTAAACGTCACTCCTCGCGGAAGGCTCGAAGCATTTGGTCGGTAAACGGTTTCGTCAGGTAGGAGATGGCCGTGCGCTCGTCCGTCTGGACATAGACTTCGACCGGCATGCCCGGCATCAGCTTGCGGTCGCCAAGCTTGTCCACCGCCTGGGTAATGTCGACCGTGGCGAGATAGTAGGGTTGTCCTGTGGCGCGATCGATCGTCGTTGCGGCGGCGACCACACCGACCCGGCCATCGAGTTCCGGGGTCGTGCGCTGGTTGAAGACAGTGAAACGCAGGCGGCTGGCTTGGCCCGGTGCGATGCGGTCGATGTCGGCCGGCGGGATGCGGATTTCGACAGTAAGATCATCGTCCTCGGGCACGATCGACATCACGCTGGCGCCGGGAGCGATGATGCCCCCGATAGTGTGGACCTGCAGGTCGTAGACGAGGCCATCGACGGGCGCGCGTACGTCCATGCGCGACAGCCGGTCGCGGGCGGCGACCTCGCGCTCGCTGAGTTCGGCGATCTTCGCCTCGATGCCGACGATCTGGGTCTGGGTTTCCTTGCGGGTGTTCTGGTCGATGGCGAGCAGCTTGATGCGCAGTTCGCTGATCTGCCCGACTGCTTCTGCGATCCGCGCAACGAGTTCGCCCTTGGAGCCGTCGATGCGGGCCATCTGCCGCAGCAGGTCGCGGTGTTCGGAGACCGGCACCAGACCGCTCTTCAGCAATGTCTCAAGCTTGGCGATCTCCTTCTCGACGATTCCCCTTTCGGCGTCGCTCGAGCCGGTCTGGGCTTTGAGGCCGCGGATCTGCTCCTCGAGCTGGGTGATCTGCAGGCGCATCTGCTCTTCCTGGCTGGTGATCATCCGGCGGTTGGCCTCAAACAGCTTGAGTTCGCTGACCTTCAGTACCTCGCTGACATCGAGGCCTTCGAAGGAGACGGCCGCTTCGCCATCCCGCTCGGCCTTCAGCCGGGCTCGCATGGCGTAGAACTGCTGCAACTGGCCGCGCACGATCGCAAGCTCCACCCGGGTCTGTGTCTCGTCCAGACGGATGAGCACGTCGCCCTTCCTGACCTGGTCGCCGTTGCGCACTGCAATCTCGGATACGATGCCGCCGTCGCGGTGCTGGATGAGCTTGACCTGCTGGGAGATGGCGACCTGGCCTTGGGTGATCACGGCCCCGGAAAGCCGGGCATGGGCGGCCCAACCGCCGACGCCGAAAAGCAGAGTGGCGGCAAAGGCGGCGGAGACGACGATGCGCGAGGTGATGCCGAACTGGCTGCTGTCCTTCGCGATCTTGTCTTCGGCCTTGGTGGTCCTGCTCTCGTTCTCTCTGCTGATCATGGCCTTCTCCCGGTAACGCGTGACATCTCTGGTTGATGCTGGTGGTGTGTTTGCGATTGCTTAGACGGCGTCTCTCTGCTGCTCCCCGGCCGTCTCGATGGCGGCGAGAATGAAGTCCTGCTCGGTCAGCGCGTGGCGGCCGGCGATCAGGAACTCGAGGTCCTCGTCGCGCTCGAGATCGATGACGGCGCGCACGACCGTGCGCTCGCTGTCGCTGAAAGTCTCGTGATAGAAGGTGATGCGGTTGACCGGTGCCGGGCTGCCGTCGTCGGCAAAGGGCGCAAAGGCGAGGCCGCCGATGGCTTCGGCAATCTTCGACAGGTCGATGCGGTCGCCAACCTGGAAGTCGCGGATCTCATCGCGCCCCTCCCCGCCATTGGCAAGGGCGGCGAGGCTGCGAAAGACGAAGATATCTGCGCCTGCGCCACCCGCCAGGAAGTTGACGGCATTGCTGGCGACGATGATGTCGTTGCCCTTGCCGCCGATCGCGGTTTCGACGGAACTCAGGCTGTCGTTGCCGATCTCGACGCCCGTGGCAATGCCGCGGTCGAGATCGATCACCACGGCCTGCGTCGCTGCGGAGGCATCGTAGCGATCGACGCCGTCACCGCCGTCGACTGTATCGTCTCCGTCGTCGGTGCCGGGCAGGAGGACCACGACGAAAGTATCGTTGCCGTCCTCACCCTTCAGTTCGTCGTCGCCTGCACCGCCGACGAGCACGTCATCGCCGTCGCGGCCACGCAGCCTGTCGTCTCCGTTTCCGCCGAACAGCATGTCGTCCCCGCGGCTGCCGGAAATCCGGTCGTTGCCGCGCCCGCCGACGATGATCTCGAAGTCTTCGATGCGATCCTCGCCGATCTCGTCACCTTCGGCGATGCCGGCCTCCATATCGGCGAGAACCGCCTGCACCAGCGCGGACAGATCGAGCGTGTCGATGCCATCGCCGCCGCTATAGCTGTCGTCGCCGTCATCGTCAGCGTCGCCGCTGCTGTCGAAGGCGAGAACCACGATCGTGTCATTGCCGGCGCCTCCGGAGACGACATCATCGCCGTTGCCGCCAATCAGCGTATCGTCGCCGGCATTTCCAGCAATCACATCGTTGCCGTCATTGCCGATCAGCGTGTTGCAGCCCTCGTCGCCGGTGATCCGGTCGTCGCCGGAACCGCCGATCACGCTTTCGATGCTCTCGATCGTATCGGAGCCGATTTCCGCGCCTGTCGCAGTGCCTGCGACGAGATCGATGACAACCGTCCCCTGTGCGCTGCTGGCGTCGAGCGTGTCATGGCCCTCGCCACCGGAATAATGATCGTCGCCGTCGCTGGCGGGCGGCGATACGCTGCGCGCTTCCTCGGCGGTAAGGCCGGTGACGATGACGTCGTCGCCGGCACCGGCAAGCACTGTATCTTCGCCGGAACCGCCGGTTAGCCGGTCGTTACCGGCCCCGCCGTCGACGAGATCGTTGCCGGCATCGCCGTCGAGAACATCGCGGCCTTCCTCGCCGAACAGGCGATCGTCGCCAGCACCGCCTGAGAGATAGTCGTCGCCGTCCTCGCCAAGCAGGATATCGTCGCCTTCCTCGCCATAGAGATGATCGTCCCCCGCCCCGCCGAACAGGATGTCGTTGCCGCGCCCGCCAAAGAGGCGGTCGTTGCCGGCCTCACCATAAAGCGTGTCGTTGCCATCGCCGCCGACCAGCGTGTCATCGCCGCTGCCGCCGAGGATGATGTCGTCGGACTCGCGGCCATAGACGATGTCGTCACCGCCAAGGGCCGCGATGATGTCCTTCTGCGGCGTGCCACGCATCACGTCGTCGCCCTCGGTGCCGCGGATCTCGTTCGCCGGCCAGTCCATCAGCGTCATCGACGCGCCATTGACGGTACGGCCGGTGCCATCCGAGACCGAATAGGTGAAGGTGACTTCGCCGAGATCGCCACGCTCCGGCGTATAGAGCCACATGCCCTCGCCGTAGGAGCGGATCGAACCATTGGATACCGTCAGGTTGGCGATCGACAGCCCGTCGCCGTCCGGATCGACCGTGTTGGCGAGCAGGTCATTCAACAGGATGACGGCCGAGAGGTTCATCAAGCCGTTGGCGAGCACATTGCGTCCGGTGACGACAGGCAGGCGATTATTGCGGGCACTGCCGTCGTCGTCGTCACCATCGCCGGGACCACCAGGGCCACCGGGCTCGTCATCGTCATCGTCGTCGTCATCGCCACCGCCGGGGCTGCCGCCGTCATCATCGTCACCGTCATCGTCCTCCTCGCCGCCGGGTGGCGAACTGCCGAAGGACGCCAGACCGGGGAAGTCGAAATCCAGCGGGCCGTTGTCGTTGGCGGGGCGTGCGCTTGTCTTGTAGGGCCGCTCGTCGATGAGGTCGGTTGTGGGCTGGCCGTCATCGAAGGCAAGCCGCACCGAGGAGCGCAGGCGGCCGAGCTTTGCCGGGATGGCTTCGTCCGGAAACGCCAGGTCTTGCAGCAGCGCCTGAACGTAGGCGGCGGCATCCTCGATCGCCCCGAGCGCTCCGGACATGTCGAGCACATCGCTCGGCTGGCCGGGACCGACAGGTGCGGGATCCGGGTCGTGCTTTGCCGGTTCGCTTTCGCCTTCCTTGCTGCCGAACACCGAGCCGAGCGCGCCGAGGAACAGCGCCGACAGCACCAGCCGCCCACGCTTACGCTCGGGCTTGTCGGCGATCGCGTACCGGTTCATCGGCGCGATCGCCTTCTGGCTGTCGGGGCGCTTCAGGATGAGCTTTTCGTCCATGACATCCTCCTCGGCCTGCGGCCGAACCTCTCAGGGTCTCTCACTCGGCCGCCGCCGACACCCGGTGCGGCGGTTGCCCGCCAGCATCCGCGCGCCGCGTCTTTTCGACCACCAACGGCCGGGTCTTCTGCGACGGCAGGATCTCCTCCTTCGGACCGAAGGCGACCAACCGACCGCCTTGCACCAGGCCGATCATGTCGACCGTCTGCAGGGCGCTCGGGCGATGGGCGACGATGACGACGATACCGCCGCGTTCGCGCACATTGAGGATTGCCCGGTTGAGCGCTTCCTCGCCTTCGGCATCGAGGTTGGAGTTGGGCTCGTCGAGCACCACGAGAAAAGGGTCTCCATAGAGTGCGCGTGCCAAGGCGATGCGCTGTCTCTGGCCCGCGGACAGGGCGGTTCCATGGGGACCAAGCTCGGTCTGGTAGCCGTTCGGCAGATGCACGATCATCTCGTGGATGCCGGCGGCCTTGGCGGCGCGGATGATCGCCCGCGCATTCGGCGCTTCGGCGAATCGCGAGATGTTGTCGGACACGGTGCCATCCATCAGCGCCACGTCCTGCGGCAGGTAGCCGACATGCTGGTTGAACAGTCCCTCCGGCCACTGGCTGAGATCGGCGCCGTCGATGCGCACGGCTCCGCGCAGCACCGGCCAGATGCCGAGTATGGTGCGGGCGAGCGTGGTCTTGCCGCCACCCGACGGGCCGATCAGCCCCACAGCCTGGCCGGCCTTCAGCTCCAGGCTCACCTCGCTCAGAAGCACAGCACCGGTCGAAGGCGCGACCGTCGTCACCTTGTCGAGGCTAAGGCTCTGCTGCGGTGCCGGCAGGTCGAGATTGCCGCTGCGCTCGTCGAGCACGCCGAGCGTCTCGTTGAGGCGGTGATAGCTGCGGCGGGCGGCAACGACGCCCTTCCATTGCGCGATTGCCAGGTCGACCGGCGCCAGTGCCCGGGCGGTCACGATCGACGAGGCAATAATCGAGCCGGCCGACATCTGTCCGCGGATCGCCAGATAGGCGCCGAGCCCGAGGATCGCCGATTGCAGGATCATGCGCAGCACCTTCGACAGGCCCGACAAGGTGCCGCCGATGTCGGAAGTTTTGGTCTGACAGTCGAGGTGGCGGCGGTTGGCCTTCTCGAAGCGCGCCACGGCCCGGCCGGTCATGCCCATTGCGTGCAGCACGTCGCTGTTGCGGGCATTGCTCTCGGCAATCGAGCTGCGCGCCACCGAGGCCTTTATCGTCGGGCTGGAATGGCGCCGCGTCATCACTTCGGCGATCAGCGTCAGCAGCGCCAGAACCAAGGCGCCGCCGAGCGTGAGGTAGCCGAGCATCGGATGCAGCAGCCAGACGAAGGCGAGATAGATCGGGATCCAGGGCAGATCGAACAGCGCCACCGGTCCCTGGCCGGCGAGAAAGCCGCGCAGCGTGTCGACATCGCGGCCGCGTTCGGTCGCCTCCGCCGTCGAATAGCCGAAGCGCGGCATTTCGATCACCACCTTATGGGCGAGCGGTGCCAGTTCCGCGTCGAGCCGGGCGCCGAGACGCACCAGGATCTGCGAACGGATGACGTCGAACAGACCCTGGAACAGGTAAAGCCCGACCGCCAGAACGGAGAGCGCCACCAGTGTCGAGATGCTGCCGCTGGTCAGCGCCCGGTCATAGATCTGCAGCATGTAGAAGGCGCCGGTCAGCGCCAGGATGTTGATGATGCCCGATAGACCGAAGAGATAGATGAGGATACCGCGCATGCCGCCAATCTTGTGTTGCGGCTCTTTCTTCTTGCTCATGATGAGAACCCCTTTTGCCCGCCCCGCATTCCATCCCGGCCGGCCTCAGCCGACCGGGATTTTTTGCTTCATGTTCAGGAGACGCCGTTGAAGTCGGCGACCTTGAGGTTGTGGGTGCCGTCGAGCGTCAGTGCGAACTCGGCATCCGGGTCGCCATCGACGCTGCCGCGGATCACGGTTACGTCGGCTCCGTCGCGGGTCTCGTGCGTGACCACGATCTGGCCAGCCCCTGAAAGCGTCGTGCCGCTCGAGAGCGTGAAGCCCTGCTTGCCGGCCTGCCCGCTGTTTGCATCGATCGCCGAGAAGTCGATCCGGTCACCCGGCGAGAAGCCGTAGATCGTGTCGCCGTCGGCCGCCGCCACCGAGGTGAAGCGGAAGACGTCGTCGCCAAGGCCGCCGTCCATGATGTTGACGGCTGTCGAGGCGGTGATCTCGTCGTGACCCGAACCGGCGATGATGTTCTCGAACCCGTAGATCGTGTCGGTGCCGACCTCGGCCCCCACTACCTGGCCGCGCCCCATGAAGCCGTTGCCGAGATCCACCTTGAGGTTGCCGGTCGCCACCGAATAGTCGAGCGTGTCGACGCCATCGCCACCCCAGTAGCTGTCGGAACCGTCGTTGAGCGTGGCAAGCACGGTGTCGTCGCCGTCACCGGCCCAGACCTTGTCCGCCCCGGCGCCGCCTTCGATGATGTCGTTGCCGGCATCGCCGTAGAGAAGATCGTCGCCGCTATTGCCGAACAGCGTGTCGGCACCCGCCCCGCCATGGATCTCGTCGTTGCCGGCTCCACCGGAGGCGACATCATCGCCATCGCCGCCGGACAGCACATCGTCGCCATCCTCGCCGCGCAGCACGTCGTTGCCGCCATCGCCCGACAGAATGTCGGAGGCTGCGCCGCCGAGCAGGATGTCGGAAGCCGCGCCGCCCAACAGCACGTCCGACGCCGAGGTGCCGACCAGGGTGCGGGCTGCAACCGGCAACGGCACGCCATTGCCATCGCCATCGCCGGATCCCGATCCGTCGTCCGTACCACAGCCGTCATCGTCACCATCGTCGTCCGAGCCACCATCACCGCCGTCATCATCATCATCATCATCATCATCATCATCATCATCGTCGTCGTCACCGGCGACGAGGGTCGGCGTATCGCCGCCGAAGGTGATGGAATGCCCGCCATTCGAGAGCGTCGTGGTGCCGTCGCCGTTGTCGGTTTCCTCGTAGCTCGCCGGGTCCGCGCCGACGGGGATCTCGATCACGTCCTGGGGACGCAATGCACCGACGATCGTGTCCTGGCCGCCGTTGCTGCGGAAGACGATGCGGTGGGCGGACGACAGGCTCGAAATATCGACCACATCGTCGCCGGCGGACCCTTCGATCGTGATCGTCGAGTAGTTCAGGCTGGTCGTGTCGAAATTGCCGATGACCTGGATCGTGTCGCCCCCGCTTGCGCCCCCATCCGGTCCGCCATTGTTGTTGTTGTTCGACACGTTCAGCGTGTTGACGCTGATCTCCTCGATGTTGTCGAGTTCGGCAATCACGCTTTCGGTACCGTTGACCGTGCGGGTGATCACGATCTCCGTCGATGCAAGGAAGGTCGTGTTCAGGCTTGCTGCCAGACCGGCATTCTGCCCGGCGGTAACCGCATAGATGCGGAACAGTTCGGCTCCCTGAACTCCGTTCAGAGTGTACGTGTCACTGCCGGCGCCGCCATCGATGATGTCGCGTCCCTGGTTGCTGGTTTGGTTGATGTTGTCGTCGCCGCCGCCAGCAAAAATGATGTCGTTGCCCGCGTTGCCGTTCAGCGTGTTGGCGGCATTGTCGCCGACAAGTATGTCGTTGCCGGTCCCTCCGTCGATCGGTCCGCCGGCGTCGCGGACCACATCGACGGTTGCCGTATCGGTTCCCGTACCCCGGTAGGTAAAGGAACCGCCGTTGGTGAGCCCGTTGTCGGTGACCGTGACACCGTTCGGGCCAAGGGTGGCCGCGACGCTGTTCGTTGCTGTGATGGCCGAGATCGCCAAGGGGCTGTCGGGATCGGTGTCGTTGGCAAGCAGCGCCCAGCTCGGAATTGTGAACGGGTTGCCGTTTGTCCAGTTCGTCACGATGCGATCGTTGTTGGCGATCATGGGGTCGTCCACGGCAACCACGCTGATGGTCGCCGTCGCCGGCTGGCTGTCGCGGATGCCATCGTTCACCGTCACCTCGATCGTCCGGGGCGTCGTGCTCGGATTGTCGGAGGAGTTGGAGAAGCGAACCGAGTCCAGCGCGCGTTGGTAATCTGCTGCACTCGCCTGGCCCGTGAGCTGCAGGACGATTTCGCCGGCGATCACGGCTTGCGAGACCGCGATGGCGGTGGGGCGCCCGTTCGCCGTGGTCGCCGTCAGTACGTCGCCGACCGCCATGTTCTTCAGAACGACGCGAGCCGAAGCGATCATCTCGTTTGTGGTAATGCCCGACAGGCTGGAGATGCCGACGGCAGCCTGGTTTTCGGTGAACATGCTGCTCCAATTGTTCGTGCCGTCGTCCACGGGCGTGGTGTATTGAACGTTCACGTTGTCGATCAAGACAGACTCGGCGTTGCTGTTCACACCACTGAAGACAAAGCGGATGGCCGACGAGGCCGAGAAGGGGCCGGCAAGCGTGAGGTTGGCGCTTCCGTCGTTGGCGTTACCGTCGATCGTGCGGATTGTGGTGAAGGTGACGCCGTCGCTCGAATACTGCACCAGAAGGCTTTCGCCGTTGTCGAGGCCGGTTTCTTCGTAGTCGAAACTCAGCGTCGCAGTGCCGGTGCCGACCATCGAAAGATCGACGGTTCGCGTGATCGTCGCGCCCGCCGGTGTCGAGCCGAAACCGGTGTCCTGCCGGAATTCAAGCTGGCCGCCATTGATGCGGATTTCGCCCGTGGTCGCCACGTTGGTCGTACGGTCGCCCGTCTCCGCCCATGCCGAAGTCCACGTCGCCGATCCGTTGGAGTTGGCGTAGTTCGCTGAGCCGAAGGCATCGCGATAGTTGCCGCTGTCGAAGGCATGCAGGTCGAGCGACGGACCGCGAAGGTCGAGAACCCGGTCGGCAAACTGTATGCGTTCGATGTTGAAGAGGCGGTCGGTTCCCTCGGCTTCGAGATTGCGTCCGGTCACCGGGTCGATGACGCCGGCGGTCGGGTCCGTATGGGCGACCGTCACGCTGCCGTCCGCATTGAAGGTGACCTCGTAGTTCTCGAAGTTGTCGTAATAGACGGCCGTATCGACATCGCCGGCCTTGCCGCCGTCGACGATCTCGCGGACGACCTGCAACTGGCTGGGCTTGATCTCGCCCGAAAACAGACGACTCTGGATGTCGGCGATCGAGTCGACGCTGAAGGCGGACCAGCCCTGACCTTCACGCGGCGAAACGAGGATGCGTACGTTCAGCCATTTGTCGCCGTCGATGATGTCATTACCGCCCATGCCGCGGATCGTGTCCGAACCGCCACCGCCCAGGATGATGTCCGACCCGTCGGACGTATCCATCACGGCGACCTCCTTGGGCCCTGCCGGGTTGATCGGAACGCCGTTCGCATCGAGGTTGTGCGGATTGTAGAGGTCGAAGCGCTGGAGATGGGCGACAAGCTCGCGCAGGCCCGCGATCCGGTCGACATTCTTTTCGAGCAGCGCGTTCGAGAAGCTCTCGATCGGCGCATCGTCGTCGACCTGGGCGGCATTGCCGTTTGGATCGTACCCGCCGATGACCACGTCGCGGCCGGTGAGGGTATCGTTGCGATCCCAGCCGGACAGCCCTTCGACCAGATCATAACGGTCGCGCAGGATGTTGTTCTGCTGGTTGACGAAGATGCTGATGTTCATGTTCGCATCGGCGTCGTAGTTGTTGTTCTTGAACGTAGTCCAGTCGAAGCCGGCCATGCCGTTCGAGCGGTTGATGCCGATACCCTGAACCATGATGTCGTCGCCGGATTCGGCATCGAAATCGGTGTCGTTCTCGCCGGCGATCATCACGTCATGGCCGATGATGCGCGAGTTGAAGAACAGTTCCGAATTGTCGCCCGTGAGCGTCGTCATATTGCCCTGGGCTTCAATCCAGTCGTCGCCCTCGTTGCCGAGAATGGCGCCGCCGCCGCCGGTGGGCGCGCGGATGAAGTCGTTGCCCTGGCCGCCGGAAAGCGTCTTCTGATCCTCGCCGCCGGCCAGCACGTCGTTGCCGTCTCCGCCGAAGATCAGATCAAGGCCCATGCCGCCGTTGATGACGTCGTCGCCCGCTTCGCCCTTGATGACGTCGCTGGCGCCAATGTCGGTACCGCTATCGGTGATAATGTCGTCGCCGTCGCCGCCGTGCAGATGGTCGACGCCGAAGCCGCCCTCGATGCGGTCATCGCCCCCCTCGCCCCAGATCGTGTCGTCGCCGGCGCCCCCGATCAGGGTTTCGCCTGTGTTCGTGCCGCCGAGCACGACGTGCTCTTCACCGGTGAAGCGCAGGTAATTCGTGCCGCGAATAACGAGGGAATCAGTGCCCGTAACCGCGGAGATCACGTCGGCCTCGCGGGTCGGGTCGGCATTGCCGAGCCCATGGTTCCACTGCTTGGTCTGATCCATCGTGATGATGTAGTCGGCCGTCTGGAAGGCCGAGCCATTGATATGGAGGCCGCTGTCCTCGGTGTCGGTGTTGCGGCGGATGAGGTCGGCGAAGCTGTCGGCCTCGAGCTCGTTGAGCAGGTTATGCCCTTGCGTACGGCTCAGGTAGTAGAAGCGGTCGGCGTTCTGGAGGTTCTGGATCTGCAGCTCGAAGACAAAGGTGAAGGTCGAGCCCAGCATGCCGCCGAAGGGCATCAGTGCTTCGGCAAGGCCGCCGATCCAGAAATCCACCTTGTTGAGGCCGGTTTCCCGCGTTGCCCATGCGCCGGTGGAGTTCAGATAGTCCAGTCGCGCCTGGCGCTCCGCCGCCGTTTCGCCGGTCGTGCCGAAAACGAGATCCCAGGCAGCATCCCGCTTGGCTTCGGCCGTGGTGGCAGCGACGATCGTCTCATGGGTGCCGTAAGCGGCGATGAAATTGACGATCGAAAGCGGGTTTTTGATGTGCAGGGCGAAATCCGCCCAGCTTTCATAGGGCTTGAGGTAGCTGTCGTTCGTTTGTTCGTAGATCTGGCGCCGCGCCTCGTTGAGCGAGGGAATGCCGGTTTCGCGCGCTCGGGTGATGTTGACCGCCGCAAGGTCCAGCGGCAGGCCGACGAGGTTGTTGCGTAGCGCGCTGGTCATGAACTCGTCGATTTCGTTGCCGACCTGCTGCGTCATGCCGCGAATGATGGCGCCGGAGGCAGCGTGCGCATCGACACCCGCATTGTTGAACGCCAGCGGGTTCAGGAAGGCTTCGATCAGGCCGAGTTCTTGCGGTGTCGCAGCACCTTGCGCATTCAGCGTGAGCATCTCGACGTTTTCGGTAAGCATCGAGTGGCCGAAGCGATAAACGACCTGGGCGAATTCTTCGAAGATCGCGCCGTCGAGTTCGACGGAATGCGAGAACACGAAGGCATCGATCTGCGGCGCGACGGCGCGGACGAACTCCTCGAAGACGAGGTGCTGATAGACCATTTCCGTCGAGAAACGCGCCGCCTGGAAGAGACGCTCGCCATCCCAGACAAGGCCCGCGGAACTGGTCGGGAACGTGGTCACGTCGACCAGAAGCCACTCGTTGAGCAGCGCCAGGTCTCCTTCGGCCAGCACCGTCGCCTTGATCGCGCTGACCTGGCGGTTGTGCTCGCTGTGGAAGACCGAATGGGTCGCCGTCAGCGCGATGTTCTCGTTGCCGCGGCCATCGCCGACGACGAAGTGGGCGTCGAGCAGTTCGTCGTCATAGGTGACGTTGACGCCGAACGCGTTCGGAAGGATCGGGTTGCCGGCAACGTCGTCGTCGTCCGCAACAACGGCAACGGGCGCGGTTAGCGGGTTCCGGTCGTGATCGACCGGGCCGCTCGGTACGGCGCTATGGGCGATGTCGTTGAGGAAGGCGCGGCCGGCGCTCAGCGCCGTGACGCCATCGAGCGGGTTCGCAAGATTGCCCTCCACAGGTCCGTTGACGGTGATCATCAGCGGCAGGCCGTTGGGTCCGCGAACGAATTCGCCGTAGAGGTCCGTTACCAGGAGCGGCACACTATGGACGTTCAGGTCGCTAAGCTCGATGCCGAGCAGGTCCCTTGCCTGGTTCTTGATGTCGGCCCAGGTCGGCGGCCCACCGGTTGCGCCCTGCAGCATCTCACCGGTTGCCAGGGGCTTGCCGTCCACCAGCACATACTCGCGCAGGAAGACCTGATGCGACGGATTGGACGTGTAGACCTGGTTGAGATCGATCCACGGCGTGGTCTCGTTTTGATGATCGCGGATGTCGTCGGCCGTACCGAGCTGACCGTCAGGACCGGGATCGTTGGTCGCGCGGGTGAGGACCATGAAATTGGTCTGGCTACCCACGACGTAGAGCGGATCGTCCGGCTGCAGCGGGATGATGACGTTGCCGCTGCCCCCCTTAGAGGTCAGGTCAAGGCCGTGGTCGAAGAACTGGCCGAAGATGGTCATGAAGCCGTTGAACGAGGCGGTGTCCCCGAGGTCGGCGGCGACGTTCTTGATGAAGACGTTGTCGCCATCCATCGTCACGCCGTGAGACGAAAGCTCGTCGATGACGGCGGCATCGGCCGCGGCGGCCGCAGCTTCGGCGGCTGCCGTCGCCGCACTTCCGGTCGGGATTGCGTCGCGCACGGCAATCGCATCATTGAGCGCATCCGTCGCGTCCGCCAGATCCCCCGCTGCTAGCCCCAGGGCCGCGTCGGCGCTCGCGAGTGCCGAGGAGGCGCTTGCCGCAGTGCTTTGGGCACTGTCGACGGCGCTCGTCAGGTTTTGTTGCTCGGCCACCGCGTCCTGTAGGGCGACCACTGCCGTCGTATGATCTGCCTGCGCTGCCGTCAGGGCAGCCGAAGCGTCTTCCAGATTCTCGACTGACAGATTGTAGGCGATTTCGGCATCTTCCCGGGCATCCACGGCCTCGATGTAGAGCGCGCTGTTTGCCGGCGTTGGATTGTTCTGGAACGCCGTAAGGGCGGCGCTCTCCGCCTGCTCGGCCAAGGCAAGATTGGCAAAGGCGACGTTGCGTGCATCGGTCGCGTTCGAGACCGCCGCCGCGGCAGCCTGGCTGGCTGCAAGTGCCGTGGCGGCAGCCGCCTGGGCGCTTACGACCACAGGCGCATGGGCATCGCGCGCCGCGATTGCCGAGGCCAGGGCGGCATTGGCGCTTGCGAGTGCCTGCGCCGCTCCCGACTGTACGACCACGGCCGCGTCATAGGTCGCCTGCGCCGTTGCTTGTGCTGCCTGGGCGTTGGCGACGACGACATTGGCGGCAGCGACCGCGGCAGCGGCATTCGCAGCCGCGGTCGCGACGGCGGCATGCGCCGCCCGTGCGACGGCCTGGAGATCCATGACCGTGCGCACGATGCCGAGGGCTTCCGCCCCCTTGATATCGACGGACGCAAGCGCTCCGGCTATCGCTGCCGGATTGTCGAGCGACTGGTCCGCGACGATATTGGAGATCAGGCGAGGCTGGCTGTCGTAAACCGTACCCGATGGGTCGGCGTAACTCGTCTGCTGTCCGTTGCGCGGGTTGATTTCGGCCGGCGCGTAGTTCGGCGTGAGCAGGCGCACCATCGTCTGGTCCGACGAGCCGAGATGGGTCATGTTCGGCTGGAAGTTGTTGTACGAGCCGTCGACCGTGCGAAGGCCGTATGGAAGGAGCGGGTTGGAAACGAGCTCTGCAAGGGCAGCGCGCGGATCGGCGCCGCCGTCGATGGCCGCCGTATGGGCTTCTGCGATCTTGATCTGCTTCAGGATGAAGTCGAGGTCGTTCCGGTTAAGCTTTACCATTTTTCCCTCCATCGGAGCACCCCGCGGTCGCGGTCGCCCGTTTTTCAAACAAAGTTCCACCACCCGGCGGTGAGGCTGTCCTCCGCGGCGCGCCGGTTGCTTTTCGTGTCTCGTTGGTGAGCCGAATAGGCCTTTTGATGCTCGTATGGTGAGCCTCGGCGCCGACGAAAGAAACGGCGCAAGGTCGGACGAGATTGTCGACGAAGGTTGGAGCGGATTTCGGACTAGTGGACGTGCGTCGATGGCATTGGTCCAATGAAAAACCTGGACTTAGGTCCAGTTCTTCTTTCTCCCGTAGAAATTGACTGGAGAAGCTCTTTCAATTTGTCAGAATAGTGCGATCATCGCGAAAGCGGCTTGGCCGGGGCACTGCATTCCGCGGCACGCAATCCGAGAGGAAACCGCGCAGCGTGACGGAGCATTCAGGGGGTATTTCGCATGAGATCGCCGCGCCAGCGGAGCCGGCGCTAGTGGGCCGCCGTCGGCTGTTGCTGCCGCTACGACAATGGTTTGGCCGGCAGACCCTCTCCATGCAGTTCCTGCTTGCCTGCGGTGTACTGATCTTTCTGGTCGCTGCCGTCTCCGGCTATCTCATCTCTCGCGAAGTGTCTCACAATGCGGCGGTCGATCGCGCAGCTGCGACGGCTCTCTTCATGCAGAGCATTCTCGAACCGGCCGGAAACGACCTTGCCCAGTCGGGCCAGCTTTCGCCGGAGCGCCGACTTCGTCTCGACGAGCTTTTTGCCGAACCGCAATTCAAGGACCGGTTCCCCTATTTCGAGCTCTGGCTGCCGGATGGGTCGGTCGCCTACTCCACGTCCAAGGAACTGATCGGCCGCCGTTTCAACCCGCCGCCGGGGCTTCTACGCGCGCTCAAGGGCGATGTTGCCGCGGAATACACGGACCTGACGGCGAGCGAGCACACGATGCGCAGCCTGAGCACGCGCTACCTGGAGATCTATAGTCCGCTGCGCCGGTCCGATACCGGCGACGTGGTTGCCGTCGCGGAGATACACGAGGATACGGATACCCTGCACTGGGAGATCTTCGAAGTGCGCCTGATGGGCTGGACGGTCGTTGCCGGCGCATCCACCCTCATCATGCTCGGACTGCTCGCAATCGTGCATCGCGGCAGCGCAACGATCGAACGACAGCGCCTGCGGCTGGAGCAGCGCGCCGAGGAAGCCGAGCGGGTTTCCGAAGAAATCCGCGTCCTGCGTGATCGCGCAAGGATCGCCTCCTTGCGCATGACCGACTCTAACGAGCGCCTGACGCGCGGAATTGGCGCAGACCTGCATGATGGTCCCGCGCAGCTTATCGGCTTTGCCATCCTCCAGACGGAGCCTGTCCGCGTCGCCCGGTCCAAGTCCGAGCGCGAAGAGGCCCTGGAGGTGATCTGTGGCACGCTGGAAGAAGCCCTGAAAGAAATCCGCCTGATCGCGCGGTCGCTGCTGCTCCCGGATATCGAGCATCTGGACCTTGACCAGGTGATCGAGCGGGCGGTGAAACTGCACGAGGCGCGAACGGGAACCCGGGTGGCCATCAAGGGCAGCGGCAGCAGCTTGCCGCTCCCGCCGGTTATCAAGACCTGCATCTACCGTTTCGTTCAGGAAGGCCTGAACAACGCCCATCGCCATGCGAACGGTCAGGGCCAGGCCGTGCGCTGTCGCATCGACGGCACCGTTCTGAACCTCAGCGTCCGCGACCATGGCGGCCCTTCTGCCAAGCGCAGCCCTGGCGACAAGCCGGAAGGCAGTGGTCTGGGCATTCACGGCCTTCAGCAACGGGTCGAAAGCCTTGGCGGTACGCTAAAGTTCGTGCATCGACGGGATGGGGCGGAACTGCAGATGACGCTGGATCTCGGGGGAGGAATGCTCGATGGATGAACCATCATCGGTCATCGTCGTCGACGACCACGCACTCTTTCGAATGGGCGTTCTCCAGGCACTGTCAGCGCACAAGGGCTTTGCCGTCGTCGGCGAAGGAGGCTCGAAAGAGGATGCGCTGCGGCTCGTAGAGAACTGTCTTCCGAACGTGGCGTTGCTCGACATCTCCATGCCCGGCAACGGGATAGACGCCGCCCGTGAAATCTCGGCGCGATGGCCAAAGACGAAGATCGTGATGCTGACCGTGTCGGAGGAGGACGACGACGTCTTGGAGGCACTCGATGCCGGTGCGGCCGGCTACGTGCTCAAGGGGGCGCCGGCGCTGGACCTGATTACGGCGATCTCGACCGTTGCCGAGGGGCGAGCCTATTTGTCGCCAGCCCTTGGCATGCGCCTGTTCGGCGTCATTCGCAATCGGACCGAAGGCCATCGGGTGGAGCGGCTGGTCGACAAGCTGACGCCGAAGGAGGCAATCGTCTTCCGCCTGCTCGGGCGCGGCTGCACCAACCGGACGATCGCCGAGGAGATGAGCGTGCAGATCAAGACGGTGAAATTCCATGTCGGCCGGCTACTCATCAAGCTCGGCGCCAAGAACCGGGTCGAAGCGGCCCTCCTGGCGCAGCGACATCTGAAGCTTTCGGCAAACAGCAAGACGTGAGCCGGATCGTCGGCGGAGCTGGTGCATGCATCCGGCCGAAACCGCGGACTCGGAAACGAACTCGCTGGCAGGTCACCGGTTCTCCAGCCGCATGATGCCCTGATGCGCGTTGCGATCCTCCAGGCTCAATCGGTGCGCTTTCCGTTGTTGATTTGGCGAATGTCGTTATCGCAAAACCGCGGCGCACGTTGGCGCGACATGCTCTAGTTGATCCGCTCGCCCTCGCCGGCGCCCTTAGGAATCACATCCAGCCGCTGGGCCGCCAGCACGACTTCCAGGCGGTTCCTGGCATCGAGCTTCTGCATCAGCACGCTCATGTAGTGCTTCACCGTCTTCTCGCTGATATCGAGACAGCGCGCGATCTCTCGGTTGGTGCTGCCACGCATCAGGTGACGGACGATCTGCTCTTCGCGAAGGCTGAGGCGCTGCTGCGCCTGTTCGCGCCGGCGCATCTCCGCAGTCTTCATCGCCATGATGACCTTGGTGGCAAAGCCTGCCGAAATGAAGGTCTCCCCATCATAGACCATGCGGATCGCCTGGTGCAGGTCGCTAGCCCTGCTGCCCTTGAGCACATAGCCGGCAACGCCGTAGTTCAGCACCTGGATCGCTGTTTCTATGCTTGAGTTCGCCGTGAAGACGATGATGCGCGTGCCCTGGTATTTTCGAGCAATCAACTCGATGGCCGCGACCGCATCCCCGGGCATGCTGAGATCGAGGACCAGCACGCGCGGCGAATGATCTTCGACAATCCTTAAAGCGTCGACAGCATTTTCACCCTTCGCAACGATCTCCAGATCGCTCTTTGCGGAAAATACGCTGATTAAGCCGTCAAGCAAAATAGGGTGATCATCGACAAATGCCACGGAAATACACATGGAAACCAGCCCAAAATTAGAAGAAATAATAAAATCACATTGCAAAATCGCAGAGATACTACGCATTCGAATTTATGCAGTTACGAACAAATACATTCGATACCGGATATCAATACATACGAAAATTAAAGCACACCGCACAAAGCGTCGCGCATCCTCGTTCATTCGGTAAGAGCGGATTCGAATGACCTCCCCGCCCTCCGATCCTCAAATACTATTACAGAAGAACTCAATTTTAAAGTTCATGCTTAAACATAGGTTAATTTTAGGGGTTTGACGAGCCGCTGAGCGAGAAGTGACGTCGCCGCGCAAAGCCCTTGACCGCCGATCGGCACATCTGCGGTCACACAGGCCATCCGATGGCTTGTAGAGCATGTCAGAAGCGACAATTGGCAAGAGCGCCTGCCGCAGCTTGCCGCATATCCAAATGAGCATTTCGACTACGAGAGAGACGATCGCGCGCTGCAGCTTCCGGAAGCGACATCGATCGCCTCTTGAACCCGTGGCTTGGGAAACTCTCCACGTGCCGAGCCAAAACGCGGATTTGGAACCGGCCTCCTGATCTTGGCAGCACAAGTTCCTATATTACAGTCGATCTCCGGCGCTGGCCCGCGGCCAGTGCGAGACAAAAGCGAAGAAACGCTCATGAAACAGGTGGAGGATATCTGAATGACCGAGAGAGCTGTTCTGGCCGGCGGTTGCTTCTGGGGAATGCAGGATCTGATCCGCAGGCTCCCCGGCGTCACCGGCACCCGCGTGGGCTACACCGGCGGCGATGTGCCCAATGCCACCTACCGCAACCACGGAACCCATGCCGAGGGCATCGAGATATTCTACGACCCGGCGAAGACCTCCTATCGGCGGATTCTGGAGCTGTTCTTCCAGATCCACGACCCCACGACGAAAAACCGCCAGGGCAACGACATCGGGACCTCCTATCGTTCGGCGATCTACTATGTCGATGACGAACAGAAGCGCATTGCCGAGGACACCGTCGCCGATGTGGAAGCCTCCGGCCTGTGGCCGGGCAAGGTGGTGACGGAGATCGAACCTGTCGGCGATTTCTGGCAGGCGGAACCGGAGCACCAGGATTACCTGGAGCGCTATCCCAGCGGCTACACCTGCCACTTCCCGCGCCCGAACTGGGTGCTACCGCGACGGTCCGCAGCGGAGTAACCGACGCCGGTCGAGCACCTGATAGAGCCATGTCCGCATGAAGCCGCCAGGTTCTGCGGACATGGACGCCGGCCGCATCATTCGCGTTCAGGACAGTCGTTGCGCCCTTGGGATGATTGTTCTCCTTTTCTGGAGCATCACATGAACTTCAACAGTCAGCGACTTGAATTTACCGGACATTCCGGCGCAACTCTCGGCGCCCGCCTCGACCTTCCAAACGGCCCGGTACGGGCCTATGCGATTTTCGCCCACTGCTTCACCTGCTCCAAGGATCTGGCGGCGGCGCGTCAGATCTCGGCCGAGCTCGCGCGCGAAGGGATCGCCGTCCTGCGCTTCGATTTCACCGGCCTCGGATCAAGTGAGGGCGAGTTCGCCTCGACGAATTTTTCCTCCAACATCGCCGACCTGCGTTCGGCCGCCGACTATCTGCGGCAACACTTCGAGGCGCCGTCGCTCCTGATCGGCCATTCGCTTGGCGGGGCCGCCGTCTTTGCGGTTGCCAAGGAAATTCCCGAAATCCGCGCCGTGGCCACGATCGGCGCACCCGCCGACGTCGGCCATGTGCTGAAGAACTTCGGAGCGAGCCTTGAGGAAATCCGAGAGAAGGGCGCCGCCGAGGTCGATCTGGCCGGTCGCAGGTTCCTGATCAAAAAGCAGTTCGTCGATGACGCCTGCGCCCAGCGCGTTCACGAGGCTGTGGCGACGCTCAGGAAACCCGTTCTCATTCTCCACGCGCCGCTGGATCAAACGGTCGGCATCGAAAACGCCAGCGACCTCTTCCATGCGGCCAAACATCCCAAAAGCTTCGTTTCGCTGGACAAGGCCGACCATCTGCTCACCGATCCTGCCGATGCCGCCTACGCCGCCCGGGTGATTGCAGAGTGGCTGAGCCGCTATCTCTTGGCCGACAGCCCGCAAGGCACGAAGCCAGTGGAACAGGTCCAGGTGACGGAAACGGGCGAAGGGAAATTTCAGAACTCGGTTCAAGCCGGCAGGCATCGCCTCTTTGCCGACGAGCCGCAAAGCGTGGGCGGTTTCGATTCCGGACCATCACCTTACGATTACCTGTCGATCGGGCTCGCGGCCTGCACCTCGATGACGCTGCGCCTTTACGCCGACCGCAAGAAGCTGCCGCTCGGGCGCATCAAGGTGGAGGTCTCGCATTCCAAGATCCATGCGCGGGATTGCGAAGACTGCGCCGCATCGGAGCGTGCCGACGGCGGGAAGATCGACCGGTTCGAGCGGCTCATATCGATCGAGGGCGAGGTCGCGGACGAGCTTCGCAGCAAGATCGAAGAGATTGCCGACAAGTGCCCGGTCCATCGCACGCTCGAAGGTATCGCCAGGATAACGACGGCGGTGAAGTAATCTGCAGGCGGCAGAATATTTCTTTGTAGTATTCCGCTAGTACCCGTTGCTTTGCCCGCGTTGCTAAGCTCCGCCCATTGGTTTTTGGGAGGAAACAAATGGCAAACTCGAAAATTCTGATGATCACCGGTGATTTCACCGAAGACTATGAAACTATGGTCCCGTTTCAGACGTTGCTTGCCTGCGGCTACACGGTGCATGCCGTCTGCCCCGGCAAGAACGCCGGCGAGACGGTCGCGACCGCGATCCATGATTTCGAAGGCGACCAAACCTACTCCGAAAAGCGTGGCCATAATTTCGCGCTCAACGCCACCTTCTCCGCCATCCGCGCCGAAGATTACGACGCGCTGGTCATACCGGGCGGTCGCGCGCCCGAATATCTGCGTCTCAACCCGGACGTCATCACGGCCGTCCAGCACTTCTTCGCCGCGGGAAAACCGGTGGCGGCCATCTGCCACGGCGCGCAGCTGCTGGCGGCGGCCGGCGTGTTGAAGGGCCGCACCTGCTCGGCCTACCCCGCGTGCCGCCCGGAGGTCGAACTTGCCGGCGGCATCTATGCGGACATCGCAATCAGCGACGCGGTCGCCGACGGCAACCTCGTTACCGCGCCGGCATGGCCCGCCCACCCGTCGTGGCTGCGCCAGTTCATGGCTGTGCTCGACGCCTCGGCCCTGCTACAAACAGACGCCGCCTGAGAAGGCAGCCACGGGAGGGGCGAGATGTGCGAGTTGTTCATAAAGGCGGATGCGCGGCTCTGGGAAAGCACCACCCGGTCGCTGCGCATCGATGGCATGGTGACGAGCGTCCGGCTGGAGAACTTCTTCTGGTCGAAGCTTGAGGAAATCGCTCGGCGCGATCGCATGAACGTCACGCAGCTGATCACCAAGCTGCACCACGAGTCCATCGATGCCGGGCATGACCTCGGAAACTTCACGTCGTTCCTGAGGGTCTGCTGCGCACGCTATCTCGACCTCCAGCTGTCGGCCGACATTCCGACGGATGTCAACCAGCCGATCGCCGGGCTGAACGCTCCGGCGATCCTCACGCGCGAGCAGGAAAAATACCATTGAGGCGAGGCAGGCTGCCCCTTTTGCGGGGGGCAGTCCCGGCTCGGCGCGCCCTTCGCCTGACCGACTGCTACCGCGGATCCTGGATCGTAAGACGGAAGTCGATTGGCTCGCGATGACGTTTGGTTCAAGCCGCAGCGACAAGACTATGCTAATCAAGGGGACAGTGATTCTGAGTTTGTAATGCGATGAGCCCCAAGACCCGCGGTTATCTGTTTGCCTTCCTTGCCATTTGCATCTTTGCTGGCCAGGACGCCATCACCAAGTATCTTGGCGACCGCTATCCCGCCTTGTTCATCACGATGATCCGGTTCTGGGCGTTCGCGCTCTTCGTGTTCGCCTTCGCCGCCTCGTCGTCGGGTGGACTTCGCAAGACCGCCCAGACGCGTCATCCCTGGCTGCAGGTCGTGCGAGGCCTGTTGCTCGTCGCCGAAATCGTCGTCATCGTCATTTCCTATGTTCACGCCGGGCTCGCCATGAGCCAGTCGATCTTCCAGGCGACGCCGCTGATCATCACCATCCTCTCGATCCCGCTTCTCGGGGAGACCGTGGGATGGCGGCGCGGCGCGGCCATTCTGATCGGCCTGATCGGCGTTCTGGTGATCATCAATCCCGTGAACGTACACTTCGACATGTCGCTGCTTCTGCCCCTCGCAGCATCCGTGCTTTTCGCGCTCTACAGCATCGCCACCCGCGCCGTCAGTCACGAGGACTCGGCCGTCACGAGCCTGTTTTATGCCGGTGTTGTCGGTGCCGTGGCGATTTCGCTGATCGGCCCGTTCTACTGGACAGAGGTCGTGCCGTCCGATTGGTTCGCGCTTGCCGCACTTTGCGTCTGCGGCACCCTCAGCCACTTTTTCCTCATCAAAGCCTACGGACTGCTGCCAGCGGCCGAAGTCCAGCCCGTTACCTATTTCCAGCTGGTCCTCAACGTGACCTTCGCCGTCATGCTCTTCGGCGAGACGATAACCCACAACATGATCGTCGGCGCGCTCATCGTCGTCGGCGCCGGTCTCTTCACGATCTGGCGCGAGCATCAACTGACGAGACGGTCGCCAGCATCGCGTCCCTAGTCCTACTCGATCATCGAGCTCTTGCGCCGATCGTGATTTGAGCGCAGCCGACATCTTGCGAAGACTAAGATCAAACCGCTTGTCCTACCGGACGATCACGCAGAGCCGCCGGCTCAGTTTTGGCGAAAGCGGCCGGACCACAAGCTCACCCTGGCCTCCACGAGCCCGACGCTCCGGCAGATCGTCCCGCCACTCATGAATGAAATCACACAATACGTTCAGTGCGCCGGATATTATCGGAATTCCGTTCATCATCCATATTCCCTTCAAGCGAATGGAAACAGTGGAAGCGGTCAAGCGACCCCTTCCATCGACGCCAAGGGAGATGGCAATGCGGATTTTGGTTATCGGAGCGTCCGGGACGATTGGTCGACCGCTGTGTGATGTGCTGGCGCAGCGCGGGCATGAAATCGTTGCTGCAGGACGCAAGGGGCGTGACGTTTCGGTCGACATTCGTTCGGCTGAAAGTATCGAGGCGATGTTCCGAAGCGCAGGGCCAATCGATGCCTGCATCTGCGTTGCCGAATCCGGCGCCCTCGACAAATTCGCGGAACTGACAGAGACCGTCCTGCTCGAAAACATGCGTGGGAAGTTCTTCGGCCAGGTCAATCTTGCCCTGATCGGCCAAAGATATCTTTCCGATGGCGGATCCTTCACGCTCAGCAGCGGCATCTTTGCCGACGAGGCATGGCCCGGGGTTACCGGCGGGGCGGTCATCAGCGGCGCGTTGCACAGTTTCGTCCTGTCGGCCGCGATCGAGCTGAAGCGAAGCATGCGGATCAATGCCGTCAGCCCGACGATGGTCGCCGACTCCTTTGCCGACTACGGCCATCTCTTTCCGGGCATGGCCCCGGTGGCGATGGACGACCTCGTCGGCGCCTATGTCGCCAGCGTCGAAGGTGGCGGCACAGGCGAAATCTACAGGATGTACGGCCGTTGATGCGCTTCCGGGCTTCGACCGCGGCAACCCTTACGGCGCGGCCGAAGCCCTATCGAGGGCGCGCTCGTGCAGCGCAAAGACATCGTCTGCCAGTTCGGGCACCGGCCCCGCCACCACTGCGTCGCGGATGACCGCTTGGATCGGCAAGGCGTTCACGGGCGGTCGTGAAAGGCCGCGTCGGTCCAGCCATGCAACGAGTTGGTCCGACGACGTCGCATAAACGATCCGGCCAAGGCCGACCCATCCGTGTGCGGCGGCGCACATGGGGCAATGCTCGCCCGAGGTATAGACCGTGGCGCTGCCGCGCTCTGCCGGCGTCATGTTTTCTGCCGCCCACCGGGCGATCGCGAATTCCGGATGCCGGGTGTGATCGCCGCCGGCAACCTCGTTTCGGCCTTCGTACAGAACGTCGCCGCCGCTCGAAACCAGGACCGAGCCAAAAGGCTGGTCGCCAGCATCCACCGCCTCCTCGGCAAGTGCGACGCAGCGGCGCAGATGTGTCATGTCGACTTCGGAAATCACGCTATTCTCCCTTGCTCACTTCTTGCCGTTGCCGGCCAGGGCCGCGGTGACGCCGAGCCCGATATAGAGAAATCCACTGAAATAGCGTTCGAACCGCAGGTAGCTGCGATTGCCGCGAAGCCAGCTTCCAGCAATCCCTGCCGCCATCGCATAGCTGGTGTCGGTGATCAGCCCAAGCGCAGTAAACAATATGCCGAGGGTGAAGATCTGAACCGCCACATGGCCGAGCGCCACATCGACGAACTGGGGCAGGAAGGCGAGGAAGAAAAGGGCGGTCTTCGGGTTCAGAAGGTTGACGATGAAGCCATCGCGAAACAGGCGCCAGTTGCTATGACGCGCGAGCGCCGATGCGCCGGTCGCAAGGCCAGGCACTGGCGCAAAAAGCTTGCGAAGGCCCATCCAGATCAGATAGGCGGCGCCGGCATATTTCACGATGGCGAATGCGAGCGCCGAAGATGCGAGCAGCGCCGAGAGGCCGAGCGCTGCTGCCGCGAAGAGGCCGAGACCGGTGGCATTCGGCAAAACGAAGTCCATGCGTGGTTACCTCGCAAATTTGGCGACGGAAGTACCCCGGATATTTCCATGCAGGCGTTTTTCGCACACACGTCCGGCGCTTCGATATTTCGGCACGGCTTTCCGCTTATGTCTAGCAGATGCCTTGCTGGCGAAAATTGCAGCCGATCGCACACCGAGATGCAGGCCATTCAACAGTATTGCCAGAGAAGGTTCTCCCCCAAGCGGTCACGTGCCCGGAAGGGCCGCTTCTTGACGTGCGCGCTGACGCTTCTCGCTTGCGAAGGCGGCATCCAGTTTTCAATTATAGAGGGCAGAGATCGAAGGAGAATCGGGAATGCGGCTTCCGCTTGCGCTGCTTGAAGTGTTTGACGCCATCGCCCGAGCAGGCAGCATGCGGGGCGCCGCCGAGGCTCTGGGCGTCACGCCCTCGACGATCAGCCATCAATTGAAGTCCCTCGAAAAGCAGATGGGAACGGCCCTGTTCGTGCGCACCACCCGATCGGTGCTGATGACGGAGGCCGGGCGGGCGCTGAGCAGAGGCGCGCTTCCCGCCTTCGACCAGTTGGCCAACGCCGTGCAGGAGGCGCGCGATGTCGGCGGCAGCCCGCGCGGCAGCCTGCGGATCACCCTGCCGGAGTTCGCCTACACCATGGCGCTCGCGCCGCACATCGTCTCGTTTCGCAAGGCATGGCCCGAGATCGAGCTGGAACTGATCATGACCGACGCCTTGGTGGATCTGATGGAGGCGGGCTATCATGCTGGCATCCGCCAGGGCGACCGGATCGAGCAGGACATGGTCGCCATCAAACTCGGCGAGCCGCTGCCGCTCGCCGTCTACGGCAGCCACGATTACTTCGAGCGCCGGGGCAAGCCGCAATCGCCCGCGGACCTGCTGTTCCATGATTGTATCCGCTATCGCTTCCACCGCTCCGGACGGCTGGCGCCCTGGGTGTTTCATGATGCGGGCGAGCCCCACACGGTCGACGTCTCCGGCGGGCTCATCGTCAGCGACTTGCCGGCGCTCTATCAGATGATCGCCGACGGCCTGGGGCTCGGCTACGTGTTCCGCGATGGCCCGCCCGAAGCCTTGCGCCGCACCGGCCTGGCCAGCGTTCTCACGGACTATCTCCTGCCCATTCCCGGTCTCAACCTCTATTATCCGCGCGAGTATCGCTCGATGCTGCCGCTTCGCCTGTTCATCGACCACATGCGCGGCGCCTTCAGGGTTGATGATCCGGGCGCGCTGCCTGCCGAGGCTCTCCAGCGGCCTGCATCGCACGCTCCGCAATCGTCGAAAGCTTGAGTTCGGCAAACTCTCGCAGCAGGGTCCGCTCCGCCTGTTCGAAAGCGTCCACCAGCGCCGCGTTTGCTGCGCGCTCGACCGGGCAGGTCGGATGGTCCTCCGACACGCCGGCCGCCAGAACCTGCCCGTCATCGAGCGCCCGCTGCACATCCAGCACCGTCAGCGCCTCAAGCGGCACCAGGAGCGCCCAGCCCCCTCCCCGACCGCCTTCGGAGCCGACGACGCCCTTGCGCTTCAACGCCCCCATCGTCCGGCGAACGACTACCGGATTGGTGTTCAGCATCTTGGCGATGGTTTCCGACGTCTCCCTTCCCCCGAGCAATGCCATGTGTATGAGCACATGGATCATCCGCGCCAACCGGCTGTCTTGCTTCATTCCATACCCCATAGCGTAACATCATAAGTTACGAACTCTTGACGCCATCCGTTTCCGTAACTTATACAATTACGGTATCAGAGTGTCGAGAAGGAACGAAGATGCAGGCCCGGACAATCCAGACCCGAACCATCCGCATGAGCTTTATCGAACAGGGAAACGGCCCGGCCGTCCTGCTCTGCCACGGCTTCCCGGAGACCTCGCATGCCTGGCGACACCAGGTAGCGGCACTTGCAGAGGCGGGCTTTCGGGCAATCGCGCCTGACTTGCGTGGCTACGGCCTCACGGAATGCCCGTCCTCGGTCGACGAATACAGCTTGTTTCACATCGTCGGCGATCTGATCGCTCTGCTGGACGCCCTTGATGTGCCGGTGGCCATCCTCGTCGGCAACGACTGGGGCGCGACGGTTGCCTGGCAGGCGGCGCAGATGCGACCCGACCGTTTCCACGGCATCGTCGCCTTGAGCGTGCCGATGATGGGCCAGCCGCCCGTTCCGCCCACCCGGATCTTCCCACGCACCGACGAGGCCGAGTTGTACACGCTCTATTTTCAGGAGCCCGGCGTCGCCGAGGCGGAACTGGAGCGTGACGTCGGCCAGACGCTGCGAAAGATCCTCTTTGCTGCTTCCGGCGACGCCGGCCCGCGACAGCCCGGAGACCAGACGCCCAATCCGTTCGGCATGGTATCGCGCCGGCATGGGCTGCTTGGGGCCCTGCCCGACAGCATGCCGGGTTGGCTGACCGCTGCTGACCTCGACGTCTATATCAGCGCCTTTGCCACGACCGGTTTTCGCGGCGGGCTGAACTACTATCGAAACCTCGATCGCAATTGGCAGATGCAGGCTGCCTTCGCCGGCCTAAAGGTCGGCATTCCCGCCCTGTTCATGACCGGCGAACGCGATACAGGCCTCGCCATACCCGGGATGCGGGCTATCGTCGATGCGATGCCGCAACTCGTTCCGCAGCTCAAGGAGAACATCATCGTGCCCGGCAGTGGCCATTGGCTGCCGCAGGAACGCCCCGATATCGTGAGCGAGGCCCTCATCCGGTTTGCCAGACAGATTTGAAAGGCAGGCGGCAAGACAATACACGACGGCGTTTGTCGCCGTCGTCACGCGCCATCAGGCAAGAGCGGGTGAAATGACGTCGGTCCCCCACTGATCCGGCACGGTGCGGCGTCGCGAAGCCTCGTCCAGCATCGCGCCAACCGTCTCGAAACCAAAGGCATGCGCCATTTCGGCCGCGGTCTGGCCGTCATGGCCGCGTGGCGCGAGAGACACGCCGGCGTCGATCAGGATGGCAACGGTATCGGCATGCCCCATCCACACCGCATCGTGCAGCGCCGTATAACCGTTGAACGGCCCCTGGATATCCGCGATCTCGGCGAAGCGTGGATGCGCCACCAGCGCCCTCATGACATCAGACCTGCCCATATAGGCCGCCTTGTGCGCCGGGTGAGCGTGCATGAAGTGGTCGACGAGCGTCATGTCGGCACCCGCTTCCAGCAGCGCACGAACCGCCTCCGCCAGCCCGTCGCGCGCAGCGATCATCAGCGGCGTGTGGCCAGGGTTTTCGATATCGTAGTTGGGCGCGACGACATTCGGATCGGCGCCCGCTTCGAGCAGTTCCACCACCCGCTGCTCCTTTTCAGCCGGTGACAAGGTCCGGGCGCCAAGGGCGGCGATGAGCGGTTGCCATCGGCGACGCTTTTCGGCGCGGGTCCTGAAGTCATCGAAGATGTCACGCAGTTCCGCATCCTGCGGCGTCGCATCGCCGAGCATCTCTTCGGCCGTAGCGCCGAGGCGCGATCTTACGGACGGATCGATGTCGGCGTGCTCCAGCAGCACGCGCGCAACGGCGGGACGGCGATGCCAGACGGCAACCATCAACGGCGTCATGCCGTGGCTGTGGCTTTGAAGGTTGATGAGGGCGCCGTGATCGAGAAGCAATTGAACGATTTCGGCGCTGCCGCTTTGTGCGGCGAAATGAAGGGCGGACGCACCCATCAGGGGATCGAGCTTGAAAACGTCCTCTCCCGCCGCCAGCAATCCCTCCACCACAGCGATATCGCCGCGGGCGGCGGCCGCATGCAGGGGCGGAAGGCTCGCGCCGTGGTCTTTCAGGATATGCCGTGACGATTGCTTCATGATCGATGCTCCTTTCGAGACAAGATAGGGCTGCCTGTCTCTTGAATGAATCCCGGACCGATACATCAGTCACATGCAGGAAATTCAGTAATGGCCAACGCCGCTTAGATTCTCTCGAAAAGGCTGGCGGCATCTTTCAAAGGCTTAGGCGCCCCTCTATCTCGCGGCACGAAGATATGCATGATCGTACACGTAGAACGCGTGGGGCCGAGGGGCACATCTCGACGAGGAGAGACCGCTCTCGCCTCACGAAACTTAAAGCCGAACTCAAAGAAACCTCAGGATCCCAGTGAAAACCGTCAGATATCTGCTATTGGCCGCGGCTGCGATCACGTTATCGGCCTGCACGGCGACTTCCGAGAGTTCCCGGCAGCAGACGCTGTCGATCACCGCGCGCAGCGGGGTGAAGACGCTTGTGGCCAAGAACTGGCACATCAACGACGATTGCAGCCAGATCGACTATCCTGCGATGACGATTGCCGAAAAGCCCAAGCATGGCCGCCTCGAAATCGTCCACGAACCGGTCTATCCGAAACTGGACGGCAAGCGGTCGAAATGCGCGACGACCAAGGTGAACGGCGTCGTCGCCTACTATACGCCGAACCCCGGCTATACCGGCCGCGACCGGCTCGTCATTCGCTCCCCTTATGAGGACGGAAAGATCGAAGAGGGCGTGCTGAGCATAACCGTCGTCAAGTAGACGCGAGCCCAAGGCGGGCAACGGGAGCGCCTTTCAAAACGAAGTGCCATCGGGCCGGTTCCGCGCTATAATCAGGCGCGGGGTGGAAAGAAGGTGAAGCCAATGAAGAGGCTAGCAATCTTTGCCTTGTCGCTGGCGGCGGTGGCCACGAGTATCCCGCCCGCCATGGCATTTCCCCCGGCCGTTACGGCGGGGGTGGAGGCATCTCAAGTCCAACCGGTTCAATACAGGCACTACGGCGGCGGCTATCACGGCGGCGGCTATTATCACGGGCATCACCACGACGGTGGCGATGACTGGGCCTGGGCGCTCGGCGGACTGGCGACCGGCGCGATTATCGGCGGGCTGCTGGCGCAGCCACGCTACTATGGTCCGGGCTATTATGACGAAGGCTATTACGGCCCGACTTACGATGCCCCGCGTTACTATGCGCCGCGCTACTACCGCCAAACCTATTATGGAGGCAGTGCGCACACGCGCTGGTGTTATGCCCGCTACCGGTCCTACAGGGCCTATGACGACACTTTCCAGCCCTATTACGGCCCGAGGCAGGTATGCGTCTCCCCTTATTATTGACGCCGTGAAGCCTGGTTGAAACGGGCTTCACGATCGCGTGCAAGGCCAGAGGGGTTGCGCCGAAGGCAGGCCGGCGGCGCCCGCTCTTGCCCGCAGAAGTATTGATCGAACGAAAGCCGGAGGCGGTGCCCTCACTGGACGCAGCCGGTGACCCGAGGGCGGAAATCCCGCTGCGGCAGTCGCCGGGTCGATCCGGCCGGCGGCATCTCTAATTGTCTGCAACTTTTACTCTTTTTGTCGAAGCCGATGAAAGGAAAGTTTTGCATCCCTAATGTACGCAATGGTAGAGTGCATTGTTTGCGCTTCTCGCGTGGCCAGAATTATAGCATTTAGAGCACTTTGAGAGAGCAACGCCCCGGGGATCGTCAGCATGCTGAACCTGCCTCGCTTGCCGCTTCTGGACAACCTTAAGGGGTATCAGGGAAGCTGGCTGCGCAACGACATCTCCGCCGGCGTCGCTATTGCCGCGGTCGGACTGCCGAGTGCGATCGCCTATCCGGCGATCGCCGGACTGCCACCCGAGACGGGCCTTTACGCGAGCATCACGCCGCTCGTCGCCTACGCCCTCTTCGGTCCGTCGCGGCAACTGATCGTCGGACCGGACGCGGCGACGATGACGGTGCTGGCGGCGGTGCTGACCACGGTCTTCGCCTCATCCTCCGGCGACGCCGACCGCGTAACGGCCGCCGCCCTACTTGCGCTCATCGTCGGCATCCTCTGTCTCATTGCCCGTCTCGTTCGTCTCGGCGTGCTCGCGACCTTTCTGTCGCGCCCGATCCTCACGGGCTTTTTTGCCGGCATTTCGCTCTCGATCCTGGTCGGGCAGATCAAGCGCGTCACCGGCGTGCAGATCGAATCCGAGGGGTTGATCAGCCCCATTCTCGAACTTCTGAGACAAGCCGGCTCCATCCATTGGCCCACCCTGGTGTTTGCCTTGGCGTGTTTTGCACTGCTTCAGGTCGCCCGGATCTATCGCTCGCCCGTTCCAGGTCCCGTCATCGTCGTCTTCGTCGCCGTGTTGTTATCCTATCTCTTCGATTTCGAAGGGCGCGGCATGACGGTCGTCGGCAACATTCCCGACGGCCTGCCGTCCTTCGTCCTGCCCCGTCTCGAGGGTCTGCCGATCGACGCCCTGCTGACAGGGGGGGCCGCGATCTTCCTCGTCAGTTTCGGCTCCGGCGTCATCGCGGCGCGCAGCTTTGCCGCACTCGGCGGCTACCGCGTCGATCCGAACCGCGAACTGAGCGGCTTTGGCGCCGCCAACATCGCGGCCGGCCTGTTCGGGACGTTTCCGGTGACCGCCTCTGATTCACGCACGGCCGTGAACTTCGCCGTTGGCGGACGGTCGCAGATCGCAAGCCTCGTTGCGGCGGCAACCCTGATGGCGGTGCTGCTCTTTCTCGGCAACGTCCTGCGCATCCTGCCGGTCGCCGCACTCGGCGCAATTCTGGCGGCGACCGCGCTCAGCCTGATCGACATCGACGGTCTCCGACGGATCTGGAGCGTCAACCGCATCGAGTTCATCTTCGCACTGATTGCCCTTTGGGGGCCGATCGGCCTCGGCGTGCTCAACGGTGTGGTCATCGCCATTGCCGCGACGCTGGTCTACCTCATCCTGCAGACCATGTATCCGCACGACGCCATGCTGGGCCGCATCCCCGGGCGCGACGGTTTTTACAAGCTGCATCGCATGACCGAAGCGCGCCCGGTCCCCGGATTCGGCGCCTGCATGGTGCAGGACAGCCTGCTTTTCTACAACGCCGACTACGTTCGCGAGCGGCTGGAAGCGATCGCCGAGAGCCTGCCCCAGCCCGCCCGCTGGCTGGTGATCGACGCGAGCGCCATCCCGCAAATCGACAGCACCGCCGCGGACATGCTTGGCGAGTTGCAAGACGACCTGAAGAGCCGCGGCATCACTCTTGGCCTTGCCGAGCTGCACACCGATGCGCGCGCCCTGCTCGAGCGGTCCGGAGTCGTCGAGAAGATCGGCCCGGGCATGATCTTCGAGGGGATGGAGGATGCGCTCGACGCCTACGAGGCCAAATACGGGCGGAACGCCGACCAGCCGGCCGGCTCCGTCGAAATCAAGCCAGATGACCATGTCCAAACGGGAGGGAAGAATGGGCAAGCATGACGGCAAGAAGAAGAAGGGCAAAGACAAGAGCGACGGCGAAATAGCCGCGGACGCAACGACTTCGGAAGAATCGTCGTCCGAGGGCTATGCCAAGGAGCTCTCCCGGCTGCAGCAGGAGACCGCCCATCTGCAGGCCTGGGTGAAGAAAACCGGCGCGCGCATCGTGATCGTCTTCGAGGGCCGCGATGCGGCCGGCAAGGGCGGCGTGATCAAGCGGCTGACCGAGCGTGTCAGCCCGCGCGTCTTCCGCGTCACCGCGCTGCCGGCGCCGACCGACCGCGAGAAGTCGCAGATCTACATGCAGCGCTATATCCAGCACCTGCCGGCCGCCGGCGAGATCGTGATCTTCGACCGCTCCTGGTACAACCGTCCCGGCGTCGAACGAGTCATGGGTTTCTGCTCGGACGACAGCGCCCGGCGCTTCCTCGAGCTCGCGCCACGTTTCGAAGCGGCCATGGTCGAAAGCGGCATCATCCTGCTCAAATACTTCCTCGACGTCAGCGAGAAGGAGCAGGAAAAGCGCTTCCGGCAGCGCATTGCCGATCCGCTGCGTCAATGGAAACTCAGCCCGATGGACGTCGAATCCTATCGCCGCTGGTGGGACTATACCCGCGCCTACAATGAGATGATCCGCATGACGGACACCGAATTTGCGCCCTGGTGGATCGTGCCGTCGGATGACAAGAAGCGAGCCCGCATCAACTGTATCTCGCACATTCTCTCGTCCATTCCATACGAGCGCGTGAAATTCACAGAGCCCGACCTCGGCAAGCGCCAGAAACGACCGGATGACTTTGCCGCGGACGACCACGTGCGCAGAACCGTTCCGGACGTTCTGTAAAACTGAAAAGCCCGCACCAAAGGTGCGGGCTTTTGAATGCTTCGATCGGGAACCGGCCGGCGGTGCGACCACACGATCCACGTAGGACCGTCGCCCTCAGACTTTTTCAGGCGCCCAGTTCAGGAAGAACCCGACGTCACCGGGAACGCCGCCGGGGAAGTTGATGATCATCGCCTTCAACTTGTAGCCATTCGGCTTGCCGAAGGCCTGATAGCGATCGAAGAACTCCTTTGCCTTACCCTGCAACGTGTTCGGCCAATCCCGGTCGCCGCTGTTGATCGCGCGGCCGCTGTCGGTGCAAAGCTCGGACGGGAAGCTGTAGACCATCGCTTCGAACTTGCCGGCTTTCACGGCGTTCGTCACCAGGCGGCGGACGATGGCGATTTCCTCCTCCGTCACGTGTTTCTTGAGAAAATCCGCGGCAAAATCGGCGTGCTTTTGCTCTTCGATGGATTTCAGCCGCCGCTCCTTGTCCATCTCGTCCATTTCGCGCTGGAGCATCTGCATTCTGAGGTCCTGCGCACTCGGAGGTGCGCCGGCATTCTTGTTGTCAGACATCACATCGATCCACTTCAAGCTATTGGGCGCTCTGTGACGAGGCGGCACACGTTTTCCGCGCATCGCATGGCCAGGAACGTCCCGCAGTTACACCCAAGGGAACCCGAACGGAGTGCGGTTCGGGGACGAAACATTTTTGAACGCGAGCCGCTGTTTCTCCGATGACCCTCTATTTATTGGTCTTTTCACGGCAAACCGAGAGAGCCGCCGCCGGCTCTCCCGACACAAGGCTATCCTAAAATACCACAACCGCAAGAGGACAGTGACAACTTAACAGGGGCGACAATATCAGTCGAAAGTCCACGCGCATTCAAGCCGACTGCGCGCCCTCGGAAAAGTTCGCGCCGCAGATATGTGGCGGATCCTAGAGCGCGGAACGCCCCGTTGCCCCGCCATATGTTTCCAGCGAGCCGGAGTGAGCCGGCAGGTCAAAAATGGCCTCCATTCGGGGGTCGTTTTCACCGATACGCTCATCAATCCATGACCTTGCCCATTGATAGGCTTCGGCGAACAGTTCGGAGTGCCGGCTCCAATCCATAAAGCTGATCGCGGCCGACACCGGTGGGGAAATCAGGATGTCCCTTTCGCCAAGCGCAATCTCCTGCGGCCGATGCGCCAACATGCTTGCGGCAATGACCTGGATCAGGTTGGGGATCTTCGGCAAGCCCGAGCGGCCGAAAGGGTTCAGTAGCCGGACGGTCAATTCGGACGCCCCGGGTATGCTGTCATAGTCGATGTGCTGTTTTCCAGGACCGCCCCCGCCCAGGCTTACGACGACGTTGGGGCCCGTCTTCAACTCCTTCATCTGCTCCAGCGGCAGATTGTTCATGATTGCCCCGTCGACCAGCATGTCCCCGTCGGCCGTGAAGAAGGGCGGCAGGATGCCGGGGATCGAGCCCGACGCTCTGACGGCCTGCCACAGCTTTCCGCGGCGATGAACATGCGCCTGCCCGGTGCTGAGATTGGTCGACAGCGCGAAAAAGGGCAGCCAGAGATCCTCGATGAGTACGTCGCCATATTCGGCCTGCAGCGTGCGGTCGAGCACCTTGTGATCCAGCAGCGCATATTGCGGCACGGTCAGTCGACGAAACGCGCGGCTACGGACAAAGATCTCGTGCGTCCCGCGATTGATCTCGTCAGCGTTCATGCCGCGGGCAAAGCCCGCCATCATCGCCGCGCCCGAACTGGTGCCTCCCAGATAGTCGAAGGACGCGCCGGCCTCGACGAAAGCCTTGTGGACGCCAAGATGCGCGCATCCGAGCGAGCCTCCGCCGGCGGCGACGAAGCCCCTGGCCTCCCCGGAAATGAAGCGGGCCAGGCGCTCGACATCCTCTCCGTCTTCGAGCGCCACATGGTGATGCTGCCGGATGCCGGGGCGCTCGTTCAGCCAGGCGCTGGTGCCGGTGACCGTTGGGGCGCGCCTGCCGTGGACCAGAACCAGCCGCACACTCGATGGCGAATGCACGGACAGTGCGAGTTGCTCCGACGGGTTGCGTTTTTCAGAGCCGGACGCCTCACCGACCAATAGGGCGCCATCGGCCTGGCGAATACAGACACGCGTCCAGTCGCTCGGCTCCTCGTCGGCGATGTAGACGATGCCTCCGACCTTGGCCTCCAATTGGTTGAGCCAGTCCAGCACCGGCTGATCATCGACCGGAATGCCGGGAAAGCGCTCTTCGATGTCGGCCCTCGCCAGGAAGGCCGTGCGCGTGGACCCGGCGAAAGCCTTGCGCAACAGGTCGATGAAGCGGGGAGAAACCCGGCTGCTTCCGGCCGCAACAATTGCGAGCGTCCTTATCCGGCAGGCACCCTTGGCATGCGGCGAAGCCGGCGCTTGCTTGGCGAACCGTCGCGCCAGAAACGTCGTCACCGACTGGCGCAAGCTCGGCAGGCTGCGCGCCGCCTTTTCGAACTGGTGGTCGCAGATTGAAAGGACAATTGAATCGCGAACTGCAACGACCGTGGCCATGCGCGGCAGGCCGGCGAAGAAGCCGACCTCGCCAACGAGTTCGCCCTGCCCTATTTCGGCAACCGGTTCGGAGATGTCATCCCGGTGCACGGTGAAGCGGCCGGAGAGAACCACGAAAAACCGGTCCGATGGCTCGCCCTGGCGGACCAGAACCTCACCGCGCCGCACGATGCCGCGATCGGAATTGGCAGCCAAGGCTTCCAGTGCGGCCAGCGACGTCTGGTCGAACATTAGGGTCTCCGACAACAACTTGGCAGCAAGGGAACCGGTGGCGTCCATCGAACCTTCCTTGGAAACGGGCCACTTCCGAGCTTAGCCGTTTCGATCGGGATTGCCGAACAGATTTCCTCACCATGCAATACGACGCAGCCGGCGTTCACCGGACCAGAAATGGACGGCATCGCCCCTCAAGACACGATAGCCACGCGAGGCCGTGGACGCCAGCCGGATGCAACCTTCCTGCGCGGAACGGCGTTGCGTCACCGTT
Organism: Ensifer sp. ZNC0028; assembly: GCF_000799055.1. Lineage (NCBI taxonomy): Bacteria > Pseudomonadati > Pseudomonadota > Alphaproteobacteria > Hyphomicrobiales > Rhizobiaceae > Ensifer > Ensifer sp. ZNC0028. Next base: position 6,597 of record NZ_JTLA01000018.1, on the reverse strand, counting down.
TCATGGGCCAGCCGGAAAGGCCTCAGCCAGAAAACCGATGATGAGAAAAGCGAGTTCCCGATGGATCTCGTCGCGTCCACGAACCCCGCCGTCCTTGCAGACGATGCCGTCCCCGGGCGTCTCCGCCTCGATCAACGCCGCAGCGCCCAGCTTGCAAGTCTGCATGAAGCTGAAATGCATCGCATCGGGGATTTCGACATAGGTGGACGCATTTTTCGGCAAGCGCTCGGCGAGATAACCGGATTCGAGCCTGGCCGGCATGTCACCGATATCGGTGCCGGCGGCAATGACCAGTGATGGAAGACGAACCCGTGCCAGGCTGTCGGGATCAAAACCCCGCGCCAGCCCCAGATCGAGCGACACGAAGGCATCGAGCCGAGGGTCCCTCAGGTCTTTTTCGAGCTCGGGCCGATCGAGGCCAAGCTCTGCGCTGAGGCTGCAGGCGCGCGGACTGGCATTTGTCTCGCAATCACGCCTGAAGCGATCCCCGTCGAATGCCGCCCCGGCCAGTGCACTCACGGTCCATCCTCCGAGCGAATGGCCAATGGCTGCAATCCGGCCTTCATCGATGTCTCCGGCAAGCGCCGGATCGGCGATCAAGGCATCGATGACCCGGCTGAGGTCGCGTGGGCGCTCCCACAACTCCGCCGCCTGCTTCGCGTTCCTGTCGAACGTGGTGGTGCCCGGGTGATCCGGGGCAGCGACGACATAGCCTTGCTCGACCAGCCTGCCCGCCAGCCAATTCAGATTGCGCCAGCTGCCGCCGTAACCGTGGGAGAGCACGACCAACGGTCGCGCTCCCTTGGTGGTCGCCGCATTTCTGATAGCCGGGATACCCTCGAGGGCCCGGTTGTCGCCAACGGTAGTGGCTGTCGCGCGGTCTTGAGTGGAATACCAGAGCGCAACGTGGAGTGGTCGAGCGCTGTCCTTGTAAATGTCGGCCTCCCGAAAGCCGACCGCGTCTTTGGCGTGACCGAGCACTGCGGAACCAAGCCACAAGATGCCGGCGAAAAGGAATGGTTTGAACATGAGGGCCCCTTCGGTTGAAAACCTGGCCTCCATCCCGCGAAAACGGCCAACCGGCGACCTCGAACGCGATCGAGGACGAAAGCGGCTGGTGGCAGCATCAAAAACAGTGGGAAAGCACGCGTGTGGTGGGTCAGCGGACCTATCGCTTCGGACGTCTCTTGCCGGACGCAGCAGTTCCTTCGCCCTCCGGTTCCACGTCGGACATTTCGTGCCGCATGGCCTTGCCCTCGAAATGGCCGATGATGGTAAGAACGGCGAAGGCGGAGCCGACCGCAAGGCCGGCGACGATCCAATGGCCAAAGCCGACGGAGATGCCGATCGCGCCTGCGAGCCAGAGGCTCGCGCCGGTCGTCAGGCCCTGGACCTCACCGCGAGACAAGACGATGGTTCCGGCTGCAAGGAAGGCGACGCCTGCGGTCACGGCCTCCACCACGCGCAGCGGGTCGATGCGGACGCGTTCGTCGAAGAAGCCGCCGAGGCGGACGCTTTCGATCGAGATGATGCCGAAAGTGCAGGCTGCGAGGCAGACGAGCATATGGGTCTTGAGGCCGGCCGGGCGTGCCTTGACTTCGCGCTCGAAGCCGATGACCGCGCCCATCAGCAGCGCTCCGAGGATGCGCGCAAAAATGACCGTATAGGGGATCTGCGACGGCGGGAACAATTCGGCGGTGATCTGATCCATGCGGAACCAACGCGAATGCTCCGCATTGGTTCCGCATGATGGCGCCCGCGCCTCACCCAGTGCGCAGACGCCAGGAGCGGCCTGTCCCCACCCCGCTCCGAAGCGCTAGAAGTCGCTTAGTTGCCCAGCGCCGCGAGGGCCGCGTCCAGGCGTTCCTGCGCCTTCTTCGGGTTCTTCGCTCCCTTGACCGCTTCCAGGTTTGCCGGCGCATCGCCGACCTGAACGACGCCCACCATGCCCATGCCGTAGTGCGGCGTGCACTTGACGCCGTAGACGCCCGGTGCCGTGAAGGTCACCTTGTAGTTTTCATTGATCTTGCTTTTGAAGGCCTCGGCGCCATCGGGGATCATGCCCTTGATGGTTTCGACGTTATGTCCCTTGTCGGTCGGGATGAAGGTGACCGTGTCGCCGGGCGCAACCTTCAGCGACGCCGGCTCGAAAACCATCGCGCCGTCCTTGCCCTTGTTCAGCATGTGCACTTCGAAGTCCGCGGCGGCTGCCGGCGCGGCGACCAGCATTGCCGCGATCGCGATACCAAATCCGCTCTTGATTGCATTCAACATCGTCTTCTCCATTTGAGCGACCAGCCCGTGTTCGGGTTGTTCGAGAAGAGGATTAAGCCTGAGACGCCCCCTCCACTTTGATGCGCGTCAAATTCGCGTCGCTTTTTATCGGCGTTGACAATACATAGGATTCCTATATTAATCGCCTCATGAGCAAGGAACCTGACACGACACCGGCCCTGGTCGACCGCATCGGCGACGGGCTATCCCGCGTGGCGACGGCCATGCGCACGGAGGCCTGGTCTACCGCGGACGCGATCGGCCTCAATCCCACGCAATTGCAGATCCTGACCTTCCTCGTCGCCCGTGGTCGCGGCGGAATGCGAGTGAAGCAGATTGCCGGCTATCTCGGCGTCAGCCAGCCGACGACGACGGACTCCATCAACGCACTTCTGCGCAAGGGGCTGGTCGAAAAGCGCGCAGATCCGAGCGACGCACGCGCGCTTTCGGTCGCCACCACGCCGGCCGGCGAGGACGCAGTGCGACGGGCGGGCCGGCTCGCCTCCGCAACGGAGGATGCCATCGCTTCGCTTTCGAGGCTGGAGCAGCAGGACCTGCTCATGCATCTCGTCAAGATCATCCGCGGCCTGCAGACGGCTGGCGCCATTCCGGAACAGCGCATGTGTGTCAACTGTCGATACTTCCGGCCGCATGTCTACGACGATCCGAAAGCGCCGCATCACTGCGCATTCGTCGATGCTGCGTTCGGAGCGGCGGAACTGCGCGTCGATTGCGGCGAATACGAAACGGCGGAACCCGAGGCGCAACGGGCCGCCTGGCGTCTCTTCAATCGCGAGACGGTCTGATCATGCGAAACAATCCAGTCGCTGGCGCCAAAGCCGGCGGTCCTGAAGGCGTCATCGAGCATCCCCGGCGCCGTTTCAACAAGCTTCACCATCGGAATTCGCGAGCGCTGTTTCCTGCGTCGCAAGCGGACAGACGATGATGTCGGCGCCGGTCCGACGACTGCCATCGGCGGACCGGCAATTTTCTCCCTCCAGCAAACAGAAAGAGAAAACCATGAGCAGAATTAATCTAGTCGACCCCGTTTCGGCAACCGGTCCCAGCGCCGAACTGCTTGGCGAAATCCGCTCCGCCTTCGGGGTCGCACCCAACATGTTCCGCGCCGTCGCCAATTCGCCGGCGGCCCTTGCCAGCATGTGGGGCTCCTTCGGTGCACTCGGCAACGGTCGCCTCGGCGCCAAGCTCGGCGAGCAGATCGCCGTTGCCGTCGCGGATCGCAACGATTGCCACTATTGCCTGGCAGCCCACACGGCTCTTGGCCGCAAGGCAGGCGCGACCGCCGAGGAGATGACGGCCGCACAACGTGGCAAGTCCGCCGATCCGAAGACGGCCGCGGCCCTCGCCTTTGTGCAGAAGCTCGTCGATGCGCGCGGACAGGTATCCGACGCGGATGTGCGCTCCCTGCGCGAGGCCGGCTACGATGACGAGGACGTGGTCGAGATCGTCGCCCATGTCGCGCTCAACCTGTTCACCAACTACATCAACGTCGCGCTTGCCGTTCCCGTCGATTTCCCCGGCGTGAAGCTCGTCCGCGAAGCCGCCTGACCTGCGAAATCGCATTGGCCGGGCGGCGAGCCTTCGCCCGGCCCTCTTGGAGATGAGAACAATGAACAGCAATCGCAGGATCACGGCTCCGGAACTCGCCGTTTCGACCTGGTTCAACACACAGGAACGTCCAAGCCTTGCGCAGCTTCGCGGCCGGGTCGTTTTCCTTCATGCGTTTCAGATGCTGTGCCCGGCTTGCGTTTCGCATGGACTGCCGCAGACGCAACGCGTCCAGAGCATTTTTCGGGACACCGATCTTCAGGTCCTCGGCCTGCATTCGGTGTTCGAACATCACGCGGTCATGACACCGGAAGCGCTGAAGGCCTTCATTCATGAATATCGCCTGACCTTCCCGATCGCCGTCGACCAGCCTTCCGACCAGGGACCGATAGCGAAAACGATGGAACTCTACGGCATGCGCGGCACGCCGACGGCCATCATCATCGGACGAGACGGTCACATCGAACACCATCGTTTCGGCATCGAAGATGACATGGCCATCGGCGCGCGTCTTGCCACACTCCTTTCCGCGCCGATCCCCGATTTTGCCACGGCGGCCGCAACCTCCGCCGGCTGCACCAGCGAAGGCTGCGTCCCCGACACGCGTGCCGGCTAGAACCTCTGAGCATGGAGAACAGACGATGACGACCAGAAAGGCGCTCGCCCTCAGGCACGTGCATTTCGAAGATCTCGGCAGCTTTGCCGGACCGCTGCGAGCGGCGGGTTTCGAAATCGAGTATCGCGATGTCGGCGACGAAAATTACCTCTCTTTCGATCCCTTGGAGCCCGATCTCGTCATCGTGCTCGGCGGCCCGATCGGCGTCTATGAAGACGAGGCCTACCCCTTCATCGCAGGGGAAATCGCCATGCTTCAGGCGCGTCTTGCCGGCGACCGGCCGACGCTCGGCATCTGCCTCGGCGCCCAGCTGATCGCCCGTGCGCTCGGTGCCAGCGTCTATCCTTCCGGCCTGAAGGAGATCGGATTTTCGCCGTTGAGCCTGACCGCCGCAGGCCGGGCCTCCCCCCTCCGCCATCTGGCCGATGTCTCCGTCCTACATTGGCACGGCGATACCTACGACCTGCCCGCCGGCACGGAACTTCTGGCTTCGACACCGCTGATTGCGCAACAAGGCTTTGCGCGCGGCAAGACGGTGCTCGCCCTCCAGTTTCACCCGGAGGCGCAAACCGGCGCGGCGTTCGAACGCTGGCTCGTCGGTCACGCCTGCGAACTGGCGGCCGCCGGGCTCAGCGTTCCGATCCTGCGCGCCGATGCCCGACGTCTCGGGCCTCATCTCGAGGCAGCGGCCGCTTCGGTGATCGGCGAATGGCTGGAGAACATCGATGGTTGAGCCGGCCCCGTTCGCGCTCGACGCCCTGCTCATCGGCAGCCTCTCGCCGATCGACGACCGCGGAACCCTAAGCGGCATCGACAAACGCCCGGCTCTCGGCCCGGTGCATCTCGGCACAACCGGCTTTGCCGGCGACCATCAGGGCGATCTGAAGAGGCACGGCGGCCCGGACAAGGCCGTGCACCATTACCCGCGCGACCATTATCAGACATGGGCTGACGAGATCGGAAGCGTTGCGCGGCTGCAGCAGCCGGGCGCGTTCGGCGAGAACATCTCGGCCTTGGGGCTGACCGAAAGCGATGTCGCGATCGGCGACCGGTTCCGCCTCGGCGAAACCCTTCTCGAGGTGAGCCAGGGCCGGCAGCCGTGCTGGAAGCTGAACCGCCGTTTCGATTTGCCGGACATGGCCCGCCGCGTCCAGCAGACCGGCCGCACCGGATGGTACTACCGGGTCATCGAAACGGGCATGGTTTCCCCCGACGACCGGATGCAACGCGTCGAGCGGCGCCATCCCGAATGGACGATCGCCCGGCTGTGGCACTATCTTTACGTCGATACGCTCAACCGCGAGGCCCTGTCCGCAATCGCCGATCTCGCCATCCTGCCGCCGAATTGGCGCGAGTACGCCGCCAAGCGCCTGCAGACGCGGGCGGTCGAAGATTGGTCCCGCCGGCTCGACGGCGAGGCTCCGGCTTCAACGCCTGATGGCGCCGTCGATGGCCGTGACCGCTCGCTGCCGAACGGATGACGCCGCCCTCCGGCGGGTGGCGCCCCTGTCCGCCCTCGCCAGCATCTCGGCGATCTCGTCGGCAACAAAGATCGCGTGATCGTTGACCTGCGGCAGGCCCATGAGTTCGCCGAAGGTGCCGCGCGCCAGCGGGCCGGCAACGATCAGCGATCTCTCAGCTGCGCCGCTTGCCCCGATCGCCCGGCTCGCCTCATCGCAGGCAAGCCCAAGCCCGACACTGTCTAGGCGCAGCCAGCCCTTCGACGCCAGATCCGCAAGCCATTCCTGGCTGGAAAGAACGCCCGTATGCGCCGGGCCGGTCGTCACGACGCAGGCATCGAACAACAGGCGCTCATGGGCACGCGTGTGCCGGTGACGGATGTCGACCGCGATGACTTGGCCATAGCGTTCGACGCCTTCGATCGAAGCGCCGAGAATGCGCAACTGTCCCGTCTCGGCTGCCTGCCGGATCGCGTCGTCGATCTGCGGCGCCACGCGAAAGCGGTGCGCGTCCCAGAAGGGCCGCAGGCGCCTTACCAGCAGGCGGCGCTCCGCCACCGGCAGCGCACGCCATACCTGTCCACCCTGGCTGCGCAGGGCATCGAAAACCGCATGCCAGCTGAGCCCCGCCAAAGCGGCTTGCCGCACCGCCAGGCGCACGCGTCGAAGAAGCTCGAG
>NZ_JTLA01000181.1:0-569 GCF_000799055.1 Ensifer sp. ZNC0028 | reverse complement strand
CCGGGCCGAGGTCAGCCGAAAGCAGAGCGCGGATCGCGCCTTCTTCGAACTCGGAGTCGTAACCGCCGAGCAGGTCGAAGGAAACGCCGCCGAGCGAAGCCGATACGATACCGGAAACGCCGATGCCGTTCTTCTTGGTGGTTTCGGTGCCTTCGAGTTCGTCGATCGAGATACCGGCCTGGAACGAACCGCCGTCATAGAGGTAAGCGATCGAGTTGAACTCGGTGTTGTTGCCCAGCGAGTCGGTTTCGCCGTTCAGGCCCTTATCCCACCAGTTGTAGAAGAAGCCGGCCTTGAGGCCACCCAGCTGGATGTAGGCTTCATCGACGTCGATCAGGCTGTCGCCTTCGTCGGAGTCGTTATCGGCGTTGAATTCAGCAGCGAAGAAACCGGTGAGCGTGCCGTACTCGGTGTCGCTCTTGGCATCGAACGAGATGTAAGCGCGCGAGAAGGCATCCCAGTCAGACGTGCCGCGGTTGCCCCAGCCCTGCTTGTTGTTTACGGCGTCACGGCCGTAGTCAACCTGGAAGCGGATGAAGCCGCCGATCTTGAGGCAGGTTTCGGTGCCC
>NZ_JTLA01000180.1:0-16794 GCF_000799055.1 Ensifer sp. ZNC0028 | reverse complement strand
GTTGCGGCTCGCTGCCGCGAGGCCCGCCACAGAACCAGTAGCGCGACCGCAAGCAGCAGCGCCTCTGCGGTCGGCGTCGCGAACCAGATGCCGGGTTCGCCGAAGATCGACGCGTAGAGTGCGACCAGCGGCATGGTGAAGAGATAGGGTTTGGCAAGCCCAAGGATCGCCGCCCGGCCGGCATCGCCGATCGCCTGGAAATAGCTGCCGAGCATGATCAGCGGTCCGGAGAAGACATACATCGCGACCATCACCGGCATGATCCGCGCGACGTCGCTAATGACCGCATTGTTGTCGACGAAGGTCGCGCCGATCGGCCGGGCAAAGCCGACGAGCAGCACTTCTATGGCGAGGCAGTAGGCCAGCGCCACAAGGAGCCCGAGCCGCAGCATCCTTTCAGCCCGATCTGCAAGACCGGCGCCGACATTGTTGCCGACGATCGCCTGCATCGCCTGGCTCAAACCGAGCAACGGTAACAGGGCGAAGGTCATGGTGCGGGTGACGATACCGTAGGCGGCGACCGTGGTGTCGTAGTTATCGGCCGCCGTCTTCTGCAACGCCGCCATGATCGTCAACGACACCAGCGCCATGCCGATGAAACCGAGGCTCTGGGGGCTGCCCAGCGCAATCATCCGGCTCCATCCCGTCAGCGGATTATGTCGGAGGAGGGCGGAGAGCCGCAGCTCCGTGCGTCCGGACAGCCGGAAGAGGGCAATCAGCACAAGCGCCAGGACCTGCGCCAGTACCGTGGCGGTGGCGGAGCCTGTTACGCCCATGTCCATGAGCGCGATCAGCACATAGTTGAGGACGAGGTTCGCGATCGAGACCAGCAGGCTGAGGCCGGCCATCAGCCCGGCACGCCCCTCGCAGCGAAGTGCATCCGATTGCACCGCCAGCAGGAACTGGACCGGCGCGCAGAAGATGATGATCGCAATATAGCGCTCGGCCATGCCGGCGAGCGGTCCCGGGCCATTGGCAAGCGTCAGCACCAGGCGGTCGCCAAAGACGATGAACAGCACGATCAACGCTGCGGCGATCGTCAGCGCCAGCATATGGGCGCCGGCGAAGATGCCGCGGGCCTCTGTAAAGCGGCCGGCGCCGAGGTGGCGGGCAAGCAGGCTCGCCATGCCGCTGACGACGAGGGTGGCCAGCGCCACCGTGAGAATGAAGATCGGAAACACCGTGGTTACGGCGCCGACGGCTTCGGCGCCGACATAGATGCCGAGCATGACGGCATCGACCACCGTCAGCAGCCCGTTCATGCTCATGACGAAGATGATCGGCAGCGCCGTCTTCAGGAAGATCGCACCGAGGGGTGCTGTCAGAAAGACATTCGGCTTGGAGGTGTCCTTGGACATCCCGCGCTCCTGTTCTCGCATTTCGATTGGGAAGAGGAGGGGCTCGCATTGCCTGCCACACGAAATGCGTTCGGGGCGAGAGGATATCGTCAGAAGTCAGATTTCACCGAGACCGGAAGCCTGCGAGCGGCGGGGATCTGAAGCCCGGAAAGGGAGGTAGCGCCAAGCCGCATCGCCGTCAAGTCGGCACCTGATGGTCTTCGCCCGTCCGCAGACGTGCCGCTTTCTCGGGCCGGCCACGCGGTCAGACGCGTCGGTGCGCGCAACATTGTTCCGCGGCAAAGCCAGATCGCGTAACTAAAAGCCGTTGACGCCTTAGGCATTTGTGGTTATCAACTCGGCCCATGAAAAATTTTGCGGTTATTCTTGTGGTGGGACGGCGCATGGGCAGGATGGTGTAACCATCCGGCGGTAGCCACCCATGCGCTAAACGAGGCTCCTGACGGGGCCTTTTTTTATGCCTTCAAACAAGCTAAGCACCCAACTGGGAAAAGGGACGGAAGCAAGTCAATGAGCGGTACAGAAAACCAGATGACAGGCGCGGAGATCGTTCTCCAGGCACTGAAGGACAATGGCGTCGAGCATATCTTCGGCTATCCCGGTGGCGCCGTGCTTCCGATCTACGACGAAATCCACCAGCAGGACGATATCCAGCACATCCTGGTTCGCCACGAGCAGGGCGCCGGCCACATGGCCGAAGGCTATGCCCGCTCGACCGGCAAGGTCGGCGTCATGCTGGTAACCTCCGGTCCCGGCGCCACCAACGCGGTGACGCCGCTGCAGGACGCGCTGATGGATTCGATCCCGCTCGTCTGCATCTCCGGCCAGGTTCCGACCTCGCTGATCGGCTCCGACGCCTTTCAGGAATGCGACACGATCGGCATCACCCGGCCTTGCACCAAGCACAACTGGCTGGTTCGCGACGTCAACGATCTCGCCCGCATCATCCATGAGGCCTTCCGCGTCGCCCAGTCCGGCCGTCCGGGCCCGGTCGTCGTCGATATCCCGAAGGACGTCCAGTTTGCGACCGGCACCTACACGCCGCCATCTGCCGTCCCGACGCAGAAGAGCTACCAGCCGAAGAAGCAGGGCGATCTGAAGAAGATCGAGGAAGCGGTCGAACTGATGCGCAATGCGCGCCAGCCGATCATCTATTCCGGCGGCGGCGTCATCAATTCGGGACCGGAAGCCTCGCACCTGCTGCGCGAACTGGTCGAACTGACCGGCTTCCCGATCACCTCGACGCTGATGGGCCTCGGCGCCTATCCGGCCTCCGGCAAGGCCTGGCTCGGCATGCTCGGCATGCACGGCACCTACGAGGCCAACATGGCGATGCATGACTGCGACGTCATGATCTGCATCGGCGCGCGCTTCGACGACCGCATCACCGGCCGCCTCAACGCCTTCTCGCCGAACTCCAAGAAGATCCACATCGACATCGACCCGTCGTCGATCAACAAGAACGTCCGCGTCGACGTCCCGATCCTCGGCGATGTCGGCACGGTTCTGGAAGACATGGTTCGCCTGTGGCGTGCCGCTTCCAAGTCGACGGACAAGGCACGTCTCTCGGACTGGTGGGAGATGATCACCAAGTGGCGCGCCCGCAACTCGCTCGCCTATGCGCCGAACGACGACGTCATCATGCCGCAATATGCGATCCAGCGGCTCTATGAGCTGAGCAAGGACCGCGACACCTACATCACCACCGAAGTCGGCCAGCACCAGATGTGGGCGGCGCAGTTCTTCGGCTTCGAACAGCCGAACCGCTGGATGACCTCGGGCGGCCTCGGCACGATGGGTTACGGTTTCCCGGCGGCGATCGGCGTGCAGGTCGCGCATCCGAACAGCCTCGTCGTCGACATCGCCGGCGATGCCTCGATCCAGATGTGCATCCAGGAAATGTCCTGCGCGGTGCAGTACGGCCTGCCGGTCAAGATCTTCATCCTCAACAACCAGTACATGGGCATGGTGCGCCAGTGGCAGCAGCTGCTGCACGGCAACCGCCTGTCGCACTCCTACACGGAAGCCATGCCTGACTTCGTCAAGCTGGCGGAAGCCTATGGTGGCGTCGGCATCCGTTGCGACAAGCCGAGCGAACTCGACGCTGCGATCCGCAAGATGATCGACACGCCGGCGCCGGTCATCTTCGACTGCCGCGTCGCCAATCTCGCCAACTGCTTCCCGATGATCCCCTCGGGCAAGGCCCATAACGAGATGCTGTTGCCCGACGAAGCCACGGACGAAGCGGTCGCCAACGCGATCGACGCCAAGGGCCGTCAGCTGGTCTGAGACAGGTAGAGGAACCACGCACATGAACGCACACCTTCAACCGACCGGCTCCGCCTACTTCATCGCCAAGGAGACCGAAGTCGCCGAAACCCACACGCTTTCGGTCCTCGTCGACAACGAGCCGGGCGTCCTTGCCCGCGTCATCGGCCTGTTCTCCGGCCGCGGCTACAACATTGAGAGCCTCACGGTTTCGGAAACGGAACACGAGGCGCACCTGTCGCGCATCACCATTGTGACGCGCGGTACGCCGCACGTGCTCGACCAGATCAAGAACCAGCTGGAACGGCTGGTTCCGGTCCACCGCGTCGTCGACCTGACCGTGCGCGCCGCCAGCCTAGGCCACGACCGGCCGATCGAGCGCGAACTGGCGCTCGTCAAGGTGCACGGATCTGGCGATCATCGGGTCGAGGCGCTGCGTCTCGCCGACGCCTTCCGCGCCTCCGTCATCGACGCCAACATCGATCACTTCGTGTTCGAGATCACCGGCAAGCCGTCGAAGATCGAGCAGTTCATCGCCATCATGAAGCCCCTCGGCCTCATCGAAGTCTGCCGCACCGGTATTGCGGCCATGAACCGCGGCCCGCAAGGCATGTGATCTTGCTTCCGTGACGGGGCCGACAAGGCCTCGCCTCGCTTCAAATTGGGCAGCCCACGCTTCGCGCTGGGCTGCCCTTTCCGTTTTGAGTGGAAAGCCACTGCGCCGTCAGGGTTACGCGCTCTGCCGAAGGTGTTCCCGCATCCCCGGGACCAGGCGCTCGCCACGGGGTCCTTTTCCCCGTGTGCGGGCAGAAGGTGGCCGGCATGCCGGATGAGGGCAGCCGCAGCCGAAACGTCGGCAGGCCGCCTCATCGGTGCACGCGGTCGCGACCGAAACCGCCAACGCCAAGCCCATGGTTGACTTCGCACGGCATTTCTCGCGGAGTGATCCCGAAGAGAATTTCTCACGATCGCAGGTGCCCGATGCATTCTACCAAGATGAAGGCTTTGGTCCTGACGAGATATCGTGGTTCCGATGCCGCGCAACTGCGCGACGTGCGGCGCCCACGCGCAGCGAGCGGCGAGGTGCTTGTCCGAGTGCATGCCGCCGGCCTCAATCCGGTTGATTACAAGACACGGGACGGGATGCTGAAAGTCGTCCAGCGCTACTCCTTGCCTGTCGTCATGGGCAACGAGCTTGCGGGTGTCGTCGAGGAACTGGGAGAGGGCGTCACGTCGTTTGCGCCAGGCGACCGGGTCTTTGCGCGCATGCCCAAGGGCGCCATGGGCGCTCTCGCCGAATATGCCGTCGTACCCGAACGGTTTCTGGCGAAGATGCCCGCATCGATCGATTTCAACACGGCGGCCGGCGTGCCGCTTGCCGGCCTCACGGCCCTGCAGGCGCTGCGCGACGAACTTCACGTGGGGCGAGGCAGCCGGATTTTCATTCCCGGTGGCGCCGGCGGCGTCGGCACCTTCGCCATTCAACTGGCGAAATGGCTGGGCGCGGAGGTCACGACCACCGCATCGCCGCGCGGCCGTGCGCTGGTCGAGGACCTCGGCGCCGACGTGGTGATCGACTACACGAAGGAACGTTTCGAAGAGCGCCTGCGCGACATGGACGGCGCCTTCGACCTGCTCGGCGGCGAGACGCTTCTAAAATCCTTCGGCGTAGTCAAGCGCGGCGGCAAGGTGGTGTCCATCGCCGGCATGCCCGAGCCGGAAACCGCACGAAAGGATCTCGGCCGCGGCCTGTTCTTGAGGGTGCTGTTCTGGCTGGCGTCCTACAAGATCCGCGCCATCGCCCGAAAGCACGGCGTTGCCTACCGCTACCTCTTCATGCATCCGAGCGGCCCCGAGCTAACCGAACTCGCCGGCCTCATCGACGCCGGGACGGTCAGGCCGGTGATCGACCGCGTGTTTACCCTGAACGATGTCGCCGTAGCCTTCGCCTATCTGGAATCCGGCCGCGCCAAGGGCAAGGTGGTGGTGGAGATTGTGGGCGGATAACAATCATCGCTTGTCCGCGCTACTCGTAGATACTTGCCGCCTGGAGGACCTTGGCAAAGGTCTTCCAGCTTGGATTGACAGCATCCTTGTCACCGGAGTTGGCGATGTACCCGTCGATGTCGCGGACCCAGGCCTCCATCGCTTCGAGAAAGCTCTCAAGAGTTACGTTTTCCCATTCTTCGGGAGATTGCTGCAGGTGTTCCCGCAGTTTCTCCACGAAACACGCGAAATCGTCCTTGGTGGTGATTTTGTCGATGTCATCGAGGGTCAAGATCTTTCCCTTCGTGCGTCGCGCCGTCCGCGTTTGATGCACAAGCGTTTCGCCAGACTGAGCTCTTGCTTTCAGTCTTTCTTCGCCTTGGCTTCGCTCTCCTGCTTGAGCGGACGGCTGACGGGGCAGACCTCCTGGGCAAAACCATTCAGCGTGTTGACCAGATTGTTTGTCACCAGCGTGTAGTGAACGAACTGGCCGCGTTTCTCCTTGGCAATCAGGCCGGCGTTTTCCAGCACACTCAGATGCTGTGAGATAGAAGGCTTGCTCATGTTGAAGCGTTCGGCGATTTCGCCAGCCGTCAGGCTCGATGCTGAAAGGTAGGCCAGGATCTTGCGTCGATGCAGCGACGACAGCGCGTTGAAGACACGCTGGACCGATCCGCCTGCGTCGCCTTCGAGCGCGTTCTGGGCCCTGTCGTCTTCCACGGTCGCCTCCTCCACAGTGCTGGCATTTGCCGCTAGATAATTAGTTTATTGCCTAATTATCATTTGGCGCGTACATGTATATTTAGCTTATTTCCTAATTACCTTCTGCGCCGGTTGTTTTCAACCGGAGCCTTCAGTGTTGCCTGACATCAGATGACGATGTCGCTACGGGGGGGTGCCATGGATGTCCAATCGACAGGGCGAATGATCGCGCAAACCGGCAGCGATCCGGTGAACGGCAAGGCTGTCTGGGCTGCGAGCAAGTCGCTGTGGATCAGCGGCATGACGGTCGTGGCGCTCGTCGGCGCACCAGTGACGTTTTCCTTGGAGGCACTTGCGGTCTTCGTCGCTCTCACGGCCCTGACGATCTGCCTCGGCCATTCGGTCGGCATGCACCGGCTGCTGATTCATCGTTCGTTCGAGGCGCCTCTCTGGCTCGAGCGCATCCTCGTCTATCTCGGGGTGCTCGTCGGCATGGCCGGGCCGTTCGGCATGATCTACGCCCATGACATCCGCGACTGGGCGCAGCGCCAGCCGGCCTGCCACGATCTCTTCGCCCATCGCCGGCCGTTCTTTCAGGACGCCTTCTGGCAGATGCACTGCGTGCTGGCGCTCGATCATCCGCCGCGCTTCGTCATCGAAGATCGCGTCGCGCAGGATCGGTTCTATCGCTTCCTTGAGGCGACCTGGATGCTGCAGCAGGCGCCGCTGGCGCTGTTGCTGTTCGCCTTTGGCGGCATTTCCTGGGTGGTCTGGGGCGTGGCGGTGCGTGTCTCAGTGTCGCTGACCGGGCATTGGCTGGTCGGTCATTTCGCCCATCGCGATGGCGAGCAGGGCTGGCGCGTCGATGGCGTCGCGGTGCAGGGCTACAACCTGCCGCGTTTCGGTCTGGTGACCTTTGGCGAAAGCTATCACGGCAACCACCACGCCTTTCCCGAATCCGCCCGGCTCGGCATCGAGCCCGGACAGGTTGATCTCGGCTGGTGGTTCATCCGCCTGCTTGCACGCCTTGGCCTGGCCTCGACGATCAAGCTGCCGTCCAATACGCAACGCCGCGCCGGCCTCGTGCGCGTCGCTCCGGCGACCGTTCTCGGCGCCGGAACGGACAGTGCCGAAATTGGGGTTACCCCTTACCCTTACCCTAACCCTCTCCCGCAGGCGGGGAGAGGGACGGGGTCCCGTTGACATTGCCCCAGATTTCCAGAGACGGCACGACCGTCTCCTGTGTTCGTTGGGGCGAGTAAGTGCAGCGAAACTCCTTCTCCCCGCTAGGCGCGGGATGAGGGGCTTCCTCGCGGGCGGGCGGCCTTGTCCGCGGGCAGAGCCCTCAGATCATCTCTAGAGACCGCTTGCGCTTCGGTGGTGGGAAGGCGTGGTCGAGGGCGGTGAGGTCTTGCGCCGTCAGGTGGATGTCCATCGCGTCGCGGTTTTCGCGGACGCGGTCGGCCGAGCCGGTCTTGGGGATCGAGATCACGCCGGGGCGGGCCTTGAGGAAGGCAAGGGCGATCTGGGATGGCGTCGCCTGGTGCGCCTTGGCGATGTGGATGAGATCGGGGTTGCGCAGCAGCCGGCCTTCGTCGAGCGGCGAATAGGCCATGATGGCGATGCCTTGGCTTTGGCACCAGGGCAAAAGGTCGAACTCGATGCCACGGCGCGAGAGGTTGTAGAGCACCTGGTTGACGGCAACGTTCTTTCCATCCGGTACGCCGAGCAGTTCCTCCATGTCATCGACGTCGAAGTTCGAGACGCCCCAGGCGCCGATCTTGCCTGACCTCTTCAGCGCCTCGAAGGCGGCAACGGTTTCCGCCAGCGGATAGCCGCCGCGCCAGTGCAGCAGGTAGAGATCGATGTGGTCGAGACCGAGATGTTTCAGGCTACGTTCGCAGGCGGCCTCGGTGCCGAGGCGGCTGGCATTGGACGGCAGCACCTTGCTGACGATGAAGGCCTCGTCGCGACGGCCGCGCACCGCTTCGCCGACGACGCGCTCGGACGCACCGTTGCCGTACATTTCCGCCGTGTCGATCAGCGTCAGGCCGAGATCAAGGCCGAGTTGCAGGCTCTTCACCTCGTCGGCCTTGCGCGCGGCGCTGTCGCCCATGCGCCAGGTACCCTGGCCGAGAACCGGGATCGCGCGGCCATCGGGAAGTGTCGTCGTCGGGATCGGATCGTGCATGCTGTTCTCCTCGCGGCCGAATTTGCCCGCACCCTTCACGATGCGCCAAGGTCATGTAGCACTTTGACGTGCACCAAGTTTCTATCCCTAAAAACGGAAACGCTTTCAGGAAACAGGCGGGTAGCGGGCAATCTAGCGCATCCCGCCGGTCTTTCGAGCCTTCATCCGGAAGGCCGCCCGCGCTCCTTTTCCATGCGCTGCAGGATCTCGACGAAGGCACGCACGCGCGCCGGGCGGAAATGGGAGGGCGGATAGACGACATGGATGCCGCCCGAGGGCAGCGACCAGTCGGCGACCAAACGCACCAGCCGGCCATCGGCGATGTCGGTTCGCACCTGATAGTCCGGCAGCACGGCAAGCCCGATGCCGGCGACAGCGCAGCAATGGGCGGAATCGGTGCTGTCGGCGGTG
This sequence comes from Ensifer sp. ZNC0028, assembly GCF_000799055.1. Taxonomy (NCBI): domain Bacteria; kingdom Pseudomonadati; phylum Pseudomonadota; class Alphaproteobacteria; order Hyphomicrobiales; family Rhizobiaceae; genus Ensifer; species Ensifer sp. ZNC0028. Next base: position 7,878 of record NZ_JTLA01000180.1, on the reverse strand, counting down.
ACAAGCGCCTTGCCTATGATCGCCGTCGCGGTGCCCGCTGCATCCGTGAAGGTCCATTCGAGCGGTGCCTTCAACGCGCCATTGGCGATCCAGTCTGCCTCCATCAATTGATCGGGATGCGTGATGGCGCCGAGCTTGGCGGCATAGGCGGGTGTCGCGACGAGGTGCTGCTGAAAGGTGCCGATGCGTTTTGCCCGTTCGCTGGAATCGACCAGCCAGCCGGCGCGGATGGCGAGGTCGAGGCGCTTCTCGATCATGTCGAGAACGGTGTCGCCGAAGCTCAGCTCCACCCGCATGTCGGGATAGGCCGCGAGATAGGCGGCGACGGCGTTGGTCACGACCTTGGCGCCATAGTCGAGCGGCGCCGTCAGCGTCAGCGTGCCGCTCGGGATTTCGGTTTCGGCCGAGACCGCGCCGACGGCCTCGCCGGCATCGCGCAGGATCAGGGCGCAGCGCTCGTAGAAGCGTTGGCCGGTCGCGGTCGGGCTCAGCCGCCGGGTGGTGCGCACGAGCAGGGTGGTGCCCAGCTCCTTTTCGAGCTGGGCGACCTGATGGCTGACGGCGGCCTTGGCAAGGCCCAGCCGTTCGGCGGCGGCCGTAAACGAGCCGCATTCGACCACGGCAACGAAATGCGAGAGTCGGTTTAAGTTTACAGTCATTCAAAATTCTTCGTGATTGTCTGAAGCCCTCAGACAGTCTGTTCGGACGGTCGGGCTTTTTCAAGAGCGCCCATGCCGTCATCCTGCCGGGCACGACAAAAGCCCAAGGAGACCCCATGCAGATCCAGTTGACCCGCCGGACCGCACTCAAGACGATGGCGGCGGCCGGCGCCGCCATCCTCATTCAGCCCATTGGCAGCAGCCTTGCCAGGGCTGCCTCGAAGCTCGAATGGCGTTATTTCCAGGCGGACGATGCCGGCTTCAACCGCACGCCGGTGCTGCTGGCCGGCAACAGCGACGCGATCCTGATCGATGGCGGCTTTACGTTTTCCGACGGTCGGGCGGTGGCCGAGGCGATCAAGGCAACGGGCAAGCGGCTGACAACCATCTATGTCAGCTGCAACGATCCGGATTTCTATTTCAGCCTCAAGCCGATCGTCGAAGCCTTTCCGGATGCGAAGGTCATCGCCGCTTCGGCGACCGTCGAGGCGATCAAGGCCAATGTTGAAGGCAAGCTTGAAACCTGGGGGCCGCAGTTGAAGGACAATGGTCCGCAGACACTCGCCGATGTGGTGATGCCGACGCCGGACGACAGCACGTCGTTGACGATCGAGGGCAGCACGATCGAGATCGTGACGATTGAGGGGATGAAGGACCGGCGCTATCTCTTCGTGCCGGAACTGAACGCCATCTTCGGCGGCGCGCTCGTCTATTCCGGTTCGCATGTCTGGGTGGCCGACGAGGCGACCGTCGAGGGCAGACAGAAATGGATCGAGGCGCTCGACGCCATGGCAGCGCGCAAGCCCGCGGTGGTCGTGCCGGCGCACAAGAGCGCGGGTGGGCCGGAGGGCGTCGAGGCCATTCGCTTTACCCGTGATTATCTCGCAGCCTTCAACGAGGCGGCCGCCGCCGCCAAGGACAGCGGCGAGCTGATTGCGGCGATGACCAAGCGTTATCCGGATCTGCCCGGCATCTCCACGCTCGAACTCGGCGCCAAGGTCGCCAAGGGCGAGATGAAGTGGGGCTGAGCCGGGCGCTCGGCCTGGCCGGGCAGTATGGTTTTGCTGGTTGCTGCCGCGATGTCCCTTGAGGAACGCCGCGCTCACATTTTCGTCCGCGTGACGGGGGATGTGAGCGCCGGTTCCTTGGAGCCCGAGGACCCCGTGCCGGTCGGGTGTCCATAACAGGACTGCGGCTCTCGATAGGGCGATATCCGGCGGTCGGGCGATGCGCGAATGCGGTTGCCGCTACAACAGCCACTCCGAGCGTGCCGGGCCACCACCAGCAATTGTCACCATGACAAGTTCGCGGCTGGCACCGGTGATTAGGTCAGCTATGCTGACCCAATTGACCGGGAGGAAACCATGCAGGCCGATACGCTGCTGGCGCTGTTTTTGTTCGCATTCACCACCTCGATCACGCCGGGCCCGAACAACATGATGCTGTTCGCGTCGGGCGTGAACTTCGGTTTCGTGCGCACCATTCCGCACATGCTGGGCATCGGCGCCGGCTTCTTCCTGCTGCTGATCGCCGTCGGTTTCGGCCTCGGCGCGCTGCTTCATTCCGTGCCGGCCGTCTATACCGCGCTGAAATTTGCCGGCGGTGCCTATCTCGTCTGGATCGCCTGGAAGATCGGCACCTCGCGTTCGCTGTCCGAAGGCAAGGCCAGCGCACAGCCGATGACCTTCATCGGGGCCGCCGCCTTCCAATGGGTCAACCCCAAGGCCTGGGTTATGGCGGTGTCGGCGATGGCCACCTATACCAGCAGCGATAGCTACCTCTTCAGCGTGCTCGTCGTCGGCCTCGTCTTTGCGCTCGTCAACGTGCCGAGCGTCTCCACCTGGGCAGGCTTCGGCTCGGCGCTGCGCCAGTGGCTGTCGGAACCGTCGCGGCTGAAATGGTTCAACATCACCATGGCGGTGCTTCTCGTCGTCAGCCTTTGGCCGATGCTAAAATAGTGCGAATTGCGGCTTCACCAGCATCAGCCAGAAGATGCCGGTGACGGCAAAGAAGGCCGGGAAGCCGCAGGCAAACCAGACGGCATAGAGCCGGTCGAACTCCGCTGGCAGCGGGGCACCGTTGGCCGTTGCAAGCCGGGCGAGATCGCGCAGCCGCAACTGGATCCAAACGACCGGCAGCCAGAAGAGGCCGGTGACGACATAGAGGATCAGCGACAGTGCGATCCATCCTTCCGTGAGCGACCAGCCGATACTCGTCGCCAGCAGGTAACCGGTGATTGGCTGGAGCAGCACCGCTGTCGCGGTGAAGACCGTGTCGGCGACGACCACCGTTCCGGCGACGTGGGCGATCAGCCGGGCATCGCGCGTGCGCCTGGCCATCAGCATGAAGAAGGCGATACCAGCGCCGGTGCCGAAGAGCACCGCGGCACCGATCACATGGGCAAGGCGCAGCAGATCTTCGAGCGGCATCAGCGTTCATCCAGTATGGCCAGCGTCGCCAGCGTGAGAAGCAGCGACGGCAGCACCTTGTCGAGCGGCCCGAGCGGATCCGCCCAGAGTTCGGGTTCGACGAGGGTAGCAGAGGCGAGATAGGCGACCGACAGTGCGAGCATGCCGAAGAGCGCGCGCCTTGCCCACGGGCGCACCAGCACGGCGAAGCCGAGCGCAATGTCGGCAAAGCAGGTGGCAAGCGTCAGTGCCGTTGCCGGGCCATGGTCAACAAACCGCAGGAAATGGTGCCGGGCCGCGTCGAGGTCGAACAGCGGGATCGCGCCCGAGAGCAGCCAGAAGAGCGACAACCCGACGATCATCAGCGGCTTCAACAGATAGAGGCGGGCAAACCAGAGGTCCTGTACGCCGGATGGCGCAGCCGAAAGGCTTTGGCGCGCGGAAAGGAACGGGACCGCAGCGCGGGCGCCATCCTGGGCCGAAACACCGCCGGCCATGACCGACAGAGCGGTCGAGCGCAGGGGTGAGCGCCAGCCGAGCCGCCCGGCGAGGTCTGCAAGGAGGCCGACAGGCGCGGCAAGTGCCGGCGGCAGCCTGACGGTCCTTGCCACCGGAAGGCCTAGCCATTGCCGGTGCAGCGCCACGAGTTCGGCGAGCGTCGGTGGTTCCTTGTGGCCGAGCACGACATCGCTTCCATCGGGGATCAACCCGGCGACGGCGGCGCTGACGGCCTCGGCCACGTCGCTCAGGGCCACGGTCTCGACGCGGGCCGCCGCATGGACGAGCGGCGTGACGAAGGGCAGGGCGGCAAGCGCGCGCAGAAGCGCTGAGCCGCCATGGGCGTTGCGGCCGAGCACCAGGGCCGGCCGCAGGATGACATGCGCCACGCCGCTTGCCGCCAGCGCCTCGTCGGCGCGGAACTTGGTGGCGAGGAAGGCGCTCTCGTTGCCGGCACCGCCACGCGGTGCGGAAATCTGGACGATGCGGATGGGAGACGCCTTGGCTGCCGCATAGAGCGCCAGCATCGCTGTCTCCTGCGTCGCGGCCACTTCATCGGCAAGGCCATCCTGCAGCGCGCCCGCGCAATTGACGATGACGTCATGGCTCTCGATGAGCGGCTTCCAGTCGCTGGCGTCGCGCATGCGCGCAAGATCGGCCGCAAGCCATCGGGCCTCCGGCCGCTTCAACCGGGCGCGGGCGACATTGCGGCCAAGCCCGGTCACCGCGTGTCCGTCGCTTGCCAGTCGATCGAGGAGGGCCGAGCCGATGAAGCCGGTAGCGCCGAGAATCAGAACCTTCATGCCGTTATCTTACAGGGCAGCCGGTTAAGAGGGCGGGCAAAGATCGATTGCCTTAGCTGGCGTATTGCCATGCGGGCCTGCGCTTTTTCGGTCACCGCGCGTAAAGCGCGCGCTGTGGCGCAGCCAAGTCTGGTTGCTGCGAGGAGCCCTTCAAAGGATCTGAAGAACGATGAACCAGATGGTCGCCAAGAGAAACGGCGGGATCGTTACGGCAAACCTCAATGCCCATTTCTGAAGCCACCATGGCCTGTTGAAGGGCTTATGTGCCAGAAACGGCTGGATGAGTCGCTGCCGAATGTAGGCGGGTGTTGCCGTTTCGCCAGGGGGCAATCCGATGGCTTCTTCGATGCCGGCGCGAATGCGGTTGCGTTCCGGCTCACTGAGTTCAAGCCGCGTGAGTTCTCGATCAAGCAGGATCGGTAGAGGGACCCCCTCAGCGATCACGGCAAGGGCGGGGTAGGGATGCCCGGCAAAAGCCTCCGTCGGCAAAGCGCTGCGGTCGCCCTGCGATCTGATGTAAAGCGGCGCCTGTTTCGGCGCCATCCGGGTGTAAGCGGTTTTGGTCGCGTGAGGCGCAAATGGGCTGCCTGGAATGTAGCGCAGGACACGCTTGCCGCTGACATCGACGATGACGGGTTTCAGCAGGTACCTCCGGCCGGCGGCGCGGCGGGCAAGCAGGATGGGTACCGCCTTCATCAGCATCGCGACACAGAACGACAGGAGGCTCACGCCGAGGATGAGCCGCAACGCCGATGTGCGAAGGCTGCTGCGATAGTCATGGGCAAGGCTGACATATTCCGGGCGGGCGGCCGCGATGGTGATGCTGCCCTGCCGGCAAGGCCCTGGTTCGCCAACGGAGCGACCCGCCAGCATTTGCTGATGGGGCCGGCCGTCGTGGACAAAGCGAACTTCCATAGCGCACTGCAGACGTTCCTGCGGGCCGCTCTCCTCGGGAGCACAGTCGATCGCGCAGATCTCGGCACCGCTGATGAAAGTGGGGTTCCGGTTGATGAAATAGTCGCGCCTGATCTCGTCGATCGGCAACATTAGCAGCCCGACGGCAATCGGCAGCGGCAGGATTGCTGACAGCAGGAAGAGGAAACCGAGGGAGAAGCCAGGGGCAACAATGCGGACTGCGCGGTTCGGGAATGCACGTTCGATTGATGTCATCATTCCTTGTCAGCCGCCCTCATGTCGCCCTTAAACCTTTCGCGCCTGCCGGCATCGGGCGATCCGAATCGCCATGCTGCAACGGAGCATAGCCCAGCTCCGGCGTGCGAGAGAGATGGCGCAGATGAGGCATTCGGAACTGCATGGCAAATGATCGCCGGCAGCGGTAGCCGGCTTACTCGGTGGCCTGGTACGAACCGCATCGGGCCAGACTTGTTATGGTGACAATTGCGGGTACCCGCGGGCGTTGAAATCGATTTCGAATCCGGGGTTTATGCGCTACGACTTTATGAGGAGGCAGCGCCATCTTTGTGCCTGTGATGGCACGGCGTTGCGAGGAGCCAGGCAATGTCCGAACACCATCACGATCACCACGATCACGACCACCACCACGACAACCATTTCACCGACATGGAAGCGCGGGTGAAGGCGCTGGAGACGGTGCTGACGGAGAAGGGGCTGATCGATCCGGCGGCGATCGATGCGATCGTCGAGACCTATGAGACGAAGATCGGGCCGCGCAATGGTGCGCGCGTCGTCGCCAAGTCCTGGGTGGATCCCGGGTTCGCCGAATGGCTGAAGCGGGATGCGACCGAGGCGATCGCCAGCCTCAGTTACACCGGCCGGCAGGGCGAGCATATGCGCGCCGTATTCAACACGACCGACACCCATAACCTCGTCGTCTGCACGCTCTGTTCCTGTTACCCTTGGTCGGTGCTCGGTCTGCCGCCGGTCTGGTACAAGGCGCCGCCCTATCGCTCGCGCGCCGTCATCGATCCGCGTGGGGTGCTCCAGGAATTCGGCCTGAGCCTGCCTGAGACGACGCGCATCCGTGTCTGGGATTCGACGGCGGAGCTCAGATATCTGGTGATCCCCGAACGCCCGGCAGGGACGGAAGGGTTCACCGAGGAGGAACTCGCAGCACTCGTCACGCGCGACGCGATGATCGGCACGGGCCTCGCCCTTTCCGCGGAGGCGCTTCGATGAACGGTCCGCACGATCTCGGCGGTGCCCACGGCCTCGGTCCGGTGGCGCCGGAAAAGGACGAGCCCTATTTCCACGGCGAATGGGAAAAGCGGGCGCTCGGCGTCACGCTTTCCTGCGGCGCCTTCGGCGCGTGGACGATAGACGAAAGCCGGCATGCGCGCGAAAGCCTGCCGCCGGCGACCTATCTGTCGGCGAGCTATTACGAGATCTGGACCCGCGCGCTGGAAACGCTGTTGAAGCGCCACGGCTTCGTGACCCAGGCCGAGCTCGACGGCGGGCACAGGCTGGAGCAGGGGACGGCGCCGAAGCGGGTGCTGAAGGCCGATATGGTGGCGGGCGTGCTCGCCAAGGGTGGCCCCTGCGATCGGCCTGTCGATGCCGCGCCACGCTTTGCTGTCGGCGACCGGGTGAAGACGAAGAACTTCAATCCGGAGACCCATACGCGCCTGCCGCGCTATGCTCGCGCCAAGCTCGGCCGGGTCGAGGCGGTGCAGGGCTCCTTCGTCTTTCCTGACGACAACGCCCATGGCCGCGGCGAAAATCCGCAATGGGTCTATACGGTCGTTTTCGACGGGCCGGAGATCTGGGGCGAGGGCGCCGATCCGACTCTGACCGTTTCGATCGATGCCTGGGAGAGATATCTTGAGCACGTGTAAGGTGACATCGCCGCTCGTCGCCTCGGCCGAACTGCCGAAGTCGCCGGAGGGCGATCCGGTCTTTGCCGAGCCCTGGCAGGCCAACGCCTTCGCCATGACCGTGCGCCTGCACGAAAAGGGCGTGTTCTCCTGGCCGGAATGGGCAGAAGCGCTTTCGGCCGAACTCTACAAACCCGGCCGCAAGGCCGATGCCAGCGACTATTACGACTGCTGGGTGGCAGCCCTCTCGCGCCTCGTCACCGAGCTTTCGCTCGCCTCCGGTCGAGAACTGGAAGACCTGACGGCGAGCTGGCAGCGGGCAGCAGAAGCAACGCCGCACGGCAAGCCGATCGTGATCGAGAACGATCCGCTCAGGTAGGTGCGGCCGCTTCGCAAGGTCGGTGCGGCTTTGCCCCTCATCCTAGCCTTCTCCCCGCAGGCGGGGAGAAGGGACGTGCCCTTTGTCGCCCCCGGCACTTGGCGTCATCGTCGAAAGGTGAGCCTGAGTCGAAAGGTGAGCCTGACGGAGCACCTGGGTGACGAGCGGGCGCCACACGTTTCACTTTGCCATCTGCGGCTAGAGGGAGCCGGTGGCGGCGGTTCTACCCGTCGCGAAGGCTGGGACTGATTTTGGCGCGGTGAGGATTGGCGCTGACGGGGGCGCCCAGCGGTTCTCTCCCCGCCTGCGGGGAGAGATGTCCGGCAGGACAGTGAGGGG
>NZ_JTLA01000179.1:0-2520 GCF_000799055.1 Ensifer sp. ZNC0028 | reverse complement strand
CGAGGTCACGACCGAGGCGGCCGTCAGCGCCGCCGGAACGGCCGCGCCGGCGCCGATCGTGGCAAGCGAGGCCGCGCCGATTCCGCCTTTCATCATGTCGCGTCGAGTGATTTCAAGATTGCTGCCGGATGTCTTCATCATCGTCTCCAGGCGTCCTGATCAATCAGCTTTGGGACGGGCACCCGCACAGGCGCCCCGTTTTTGGCACACCGTCCATCTCGCCCGGCTTGGTCCTCGCGCCGGGAAACCGGCTTTCGCCCTCACCCGTGACGGTTCAGGGCACGGATCGCTCGCAAGAATGGTTCTCTGTTTTTTTCCTCAACTGCGGCATTTCAATGCCCGGCAGCACGGGCCGCGCAGCGCCATCGGACACCGCGCGTAAGGACCGCTATCCTGCCGAAACAAGCCGTTCCGCGAAAGTACGTAACTGTTAAAATACGATGCAAACGGCGACGCAAAGCAGGGCGATCTTCCCTTTACCGACCGCCCCACTTTGGAAAACCGTCACAGGCTCAGCGCCGGCCGTCCCGCTCCGCCATGGCCCTTTCGATCCTCAGCGCCAGGTCATCGCTGACCGGCACCATCGGCAGACGCATCTCCGCACTGTCGATCAGCCCCGCGCGCCACAGCCAATGCTTGATCGGCCCGGGGCTCGGCTCGGCAAAGAGCAGCCGCGGCAGGTCGGAAAGGCGCTGCCAGGCGGAAAGCGCCCCCGCCTGGTCGCCGGCAAGCAGCCTGTTGCGGATGTCGGCAAAGGCTGCCGTCTGCACATGGGCGGACGCGGTGATCCCGCCTTCCGCCCCTTGCGTCAACGCCGTGTAGAACAGCGGATCCTCGCCGGTCAGCACGGCGAAATCGCTGGGCTTGTGGCGCAACAGATCGAAGGATTGCGTCGCATCCGCCGAGCAATCCTTGACGCCAACGATGTTTCTCCGTTCCGCCAGTTGCAGCATCGTCTCGTTGCCGAGGTTGACGCCCGTCCGGTAGGGAATGTTGTAGATCAGGATCGGCCGGTCCGTGGCGTCGGCAAGCGCCGAGAAATGCGCATGAAGACCGCGCTGCGACGGCCGGGTGTAATAGGGGCAGGCAATCAGGTAGCCATCGGCGCCCCAGGCCGCCGTCCGCTCCAGCGCCTTCACCGACTTCCGCGTATCGCTACCGGAAAGCCCGAAATAGACGGGGATGCGCCGCCCCGCTGCAGCCAGGGTCTCGTTGGTGATCGCAACCGCACGCTCGCACTCCGCCTCGTCGAGCGCCATGCCCTCGCCCGTGGTCGCGCCGAGAATGAAGCCGTCGATCGGCTCGGCCGCATAGTGGACGACCAACCGGCGGAGCGAGCGCTCGTCCAGCTCACCATCGCGAAAGGGCGTGATCAGCGGCAGCCAGAGACCACTAGGGCCCGACGATCGTGTTGAAGCTGTGCTTTCCATGAAATTCCATCTCCTTTGAAAAACCGGAGACGGAGAGCGCAAGCGAAAACCCCGTCCGAACCGGCGGGGTCGATCTGATCCTTGTGCTTGCTATGCTCTGCGCGCAACGACCGTCAGCCCCGGATACGGGGCTTTTTTCACAGTCGTCAGTTTTACGAGGCGGCAGGTCATGGCGGTGAAGGTCGAACAGTCCGGCCGCCTTGTCAAGGAGGACCGGTGCCGCAGTCAGTCCGCACATCTGCCCTCGCTCAGTCTGGACATTCCGCGCCGGTCTCCACCCAGGCGGTGATCAGCGCGGCGAACTCCGGTTGCGAGCCGGGCGGCGCGCTACGGCCCTCGCCCGGGTGCCAGGCCCAGCCGACGAGGTGGTCCTCGCCCATGTGCTTGATGAGATCGGCATGGGAGCGGTTGCCGTTGCGCTCCGTATCCTTCACCTGTTCGCAGATCTCGCGAACGGTGAGGCCCTGCCAGGCCATGCTTGCGGGCGCCAGCTGCCAATGGGCATTGCCGGGGATGGACTTCAGCCGGCTGCCGACGATCGCCCGGTTGTCCGCACCGTGGCAGGTGCTGCAGGCGAGGCCGGCCGGCCCCATCGAACTGTCGGCGGCAATCATCAGTGGCACATGCGGGTGCATGTCCTCCCCTTGCGTCGGGCTGCGCGTTGCCGGGTGACAGTTGATGCAGCGCGGATGGGTGAGCACCCGGCTCGCCTCGGCAAAGATCGCCTTCGAGCGCTCACGCGCATCGGCGATCGCGGCAAAGTCGGCTGCACCTTTCAAGGCGCCGCCGCTGCCGGTTTCGGCAAAACCGCTGACAGGCTCGAAAGCGGCAATGAAACCTGCCGCCACGAGCGCGGATGCAAGCGAGAGAGCAAGGGCTGGCCTGTTCATGGTCACACCCTCCTCAGGTCGCCCTGGTCGATCGGCAGGGTTCTGAGCCGCTTGCCGGTCGCCATGAAGATCGCGTTCAGAAGCGCCGGCGCCACGCCGGGCGTACCCACCTCGCCGATGCCGCCGGGCGCCTCGGCGCTCGGCACGATATGCACCTCGATCGGCGGCGTCTCGTGGATGCGCAGCACAGGCGCATCGTC
>NZ_JTLA01000178.1:0-240 GCF_000799055.1 Ensifer sp. ZNC0028 | reverse complement strand
TGTCGGAGACCCGGTCGACGCCGTCGCGCTTGAAGCTGCCGGTCGCATAGGCCCGCACGCTGTCGCGCCAGCGCCCGCCCAGCAGCATGGAGACGGAGGCACGATAGTGTTTGCCCTTGATGTCCCAGAGCGCGATGTCGATGCCGGAAAGGGCGGTCACCGCAAGTCCGCGCTGCCCCTGGTCCCGCAGCGCATTGTAGAGGATCGCCCAGAGCTTTTCCGTCTGGCGCGGATCCTGGC
>NZ_JTLA01000177.1:0-6376 GCF_000799055.1 Ensifer sp. ZNC0028 | reverse complement strand
CCCTCATCCGCCTGCCGGCACCTTCTCCCCGCAGGCGGGGAGAAGGGACGATGCCGCGCCCGTTCGCGTCCCCCACTCCATTCGGGACCTACGTCATAAAGAGGCGATCTCGCGAAGCGCCAAGTCCCCTCGCCCCGCGAGCGGGGAGAGGGCTAGGGTGAGGGGAAGAGCCACAACAACGAAGGCTACGCATGATCGACAAGCTGGAAATGTTCCTCGTCCTTGCACGCGAACGGCACTTTGGCCGGGCGGCGGAGGAGTGCGGCGTGACGCAGCCGACGCTGTCGGCGGCCATTCGTCAGCTCGAGGATCAGCTCGGCGTCATGCTCGTCAGCCGCGGATCGCGCTTTCAGGGCCTGACGCCCGAGGGGCAGCGCGTGCTCGAATGGGCGCGCCGCATCGTCGGCGATGCCCGCACCATGCGCGAGGAGATGCGGGCGGCACGCAAGGGTCTTTCCGGGCATATCCGACTGGCAGCGGTACCGACGACGCTTGCCATGGTGCCGATGATCACCGCGCCGTTCCAGGAAAAGCACCCTGATGTTACCTTTTCCGTGCTGTCGACGACATCGGTGCAGATCCTGGCACTGCTCGAAAATCTCGAGATCGATGCGGGGCTCACCTATCTGGAGAACGAGCCGCTCGGCCGGGTGACCAGCGTTCCGCTCCAGGTCGAGCGCTATCACCTCGTCACCGCCGCCGGAACGCCGCTTTCGGAGCGGGAAAGCGTGACGTGGAAAGAGGTTAGCGACGTTCGGCTTTGTCTATTGACGGCCGATATGCAGAACCGCCGCATCATCAACCAGCATTTCTCCGAAGCGGGTGCCGTCGCCAAGCCGACGCTCGAATCGAACTCGATGATCGTGCTTTTTTCCCATGTGCGCACCGGTCGCTGGGCCAGCATCATGCCGTTCAACGTCGCGAAATCATTCGGTTTTCACGAAGATATCCGGATGATACCGATCGTTGATCCGGACGCCCGTCACACCGTCGGTCTGGTTGCGACGCATCGTGAGCCGTTTACGCCGCTGGTCTCGGCTTTGCTGCACGAAGCACGCATTCTCGGTGAGCGAAATCAGGTTCAATAGATTTTTTCTATCGATCGACGGAACAGCCTTATTGACCCATGCGGCCATAAGCGCGAAGCTTTTTGATCATGGCCGGAGACCGCCGAGGAACGGCCTTCGCCAGAAGTGAAATGTCGGCTGGGCCGGTCGCCCGTTTCGGGTGCCGCCGTCTCGCCCACGAGCCGGGAGGGCTCCCGTTGAACATCCATCAGCCGCGCGCCGATATCGCGGAGACCACGCTCGCCATCGTCGAGGAGCTGAAGAGGCTCGAAGGGCCCTTGCTGCCGATCCTGCACGAGCTGCAGGAAGAGTTCGGCTATGTGCCGCAGGAATGTCTTCCGGTGATTGCCCGCGAACTCAACCTCTCTCGCGCCGAAGTCTACGGCGTCATGAGCTTCTACCATGATTTCCGCGAGCACCCGGCCGGGCGTCACGTGCTGAAGCTCTGTCGCGCCGAGGCTTGCCAGTCGATGGGCGGCGACGCGCTTGCCGAACGCGCCAAGCGGCTGCTCGGTATCGATTTTCATCAGACGACGCCTGACGGAGCCGTGACGCTGGAGCCGGTCTACTGTCTCGGGCTCTGTTCCTGCGCACCCTCCGCCATGCTGGACGGAGAGGTGCATGCCCGGGTCGACGCCAGTGATCTCGAAGCACTCGTTCAGGAGGCGCGGCGATGACGGTGAAGATCTACATCCCGCGCGATGCGGCAGCGATCGCGCTCGGCGCCGAGAAGGTCGTAAAGGCGATGACCGAGGCGGTCACAGCCCGCGGCCTTGACGCCGTGATCGTTCGCAACGGTTCGCGTGGCATGCATTGGCTGGAACCTCTGGTCGAGGTGGAAACCGCTGGCGGCCGCGTGGCCTATGGCCCGGTCAAGGTGCGTGACGTGACCTCGCTGCTCGATGCCGGCCTGCTCGAGGGCGGCGATCATGCACTCTGTCTCGGCAAGACCGAGGAGATCCCCTTCCTCAAACAGCAGACGCGTCTGACCTTTGCGCGCTGCGGCATCATCGATCCGCTGTCGCTCGACGATTACCAGGCCCATGGCGGGCTCGCAGGCCTGCGCAACGCCATTGCCATGGCGCCGCAGGACATCGTCGCGCAGGTGACCGAAAGCGGCCTTCGCGGCCGCGGCGGCGCGGGCTTTCCGACCGGCATCAAATGGAAGACCGTTCTCGATGCGGCGGGCGCGCGCAAATACATCGTCTGCAACGCCGACGAAGGCGACAGCGGCACCTTTGCCGACCGGATGATCATGGAAGGCGATCCCTTCGTCTTGATCGAGGGCATGGCGATCGCCGGCATCGCGACCGGCGCCACCAAGGGCTTCATCTATACCCGCTCGGAATACCCGCATGCGATCACGGCGATGGCCGAGGCGATCGAGATCGCCCGCAAGGCCGGCGTGCTCGGGCCTTCGGTGCTCGGCTCCGGCAGGGCTTTCGATATGGAAGTGCGCGAGGGTGCCGGCGCCTATGTCTGCGGCGAGGAAACGGCGCTTCTCAACAGCCTCGAAGGCAAGCGCGGCATCGTGCGCGCCAAGCCGCCGCTTCCGGCCCATAAGGGCCTGTTCGACTGTCCGACCGTGATCAACAACGTGATATCGCTTGCCTCCGTCCCGATCATCATGGACAAGGGCGCTGCCTATTACCGCGACTTCGGCATGGGCCGGTCGCGCGGCACGATCCCGATCCAGATCGCCGGCAACGTCAAGCATGCTGGCCTCTATGAGACCGCTTTTGGCCTGGCGCTCGGCGAGATCATCGACCACATCGGCGGCGGCACGGCGAGCGGCCGGCCGGTCAAGGCCGTGCAGGTCGGCGGCCCGCTCGGCGCCTATTTTCCCCGTGCGCTGTTCGATACGCCGTTCGACTATGAGGCCTTTGCCGCGCGTGACGGCCTCATCGGCCACGCCGGCATCGTCGTTTTCGACGATACGGTCGACATGCTCAACCAGGCGCGTTTCGCGATGGAGTTCTGTGCGGTTGAAAGCTGCGGCAAGTGCACGCCGTGCCGCATCGGTTCGACCCGCGGTGTCGAGGTCGCCGACAAGATCGCCGCCGGCATCGAGCCGGAGAAGAACCGCGAGCTCCTCGCCGATCTCTGCAACACGATGAAGTTCGGTTCGCTCTGTGCGCTGGGCGGCTTCACACCCTATCCGGTCTTGAGCGCCATGACCCATTTCCCGGATGATTTTCAGCCGGCACCAGTGGTGGAGGCTGCGGAATGATGCTTGCTGTACATCGGCAATTGCCCCTCACCCTAACCCTCTCCCCGCTGGCGGGGAGAGGGGACGCGGCTCACGCTGTCTCTGACGCATGGGGGACGGGTGCGGCATATCCCTTCTCCCCGCTGGCGGGGAGAAGGTGGCGGCAGCCGGATGAGGGGCCGTTGTTTGTGTCGCGCAGGCCAGAGGGGGGTAACACCGCCCCCTTGAACAAGAATTCTCAGGAGGGCTGACATGTCTCTCATTCATGAAATCGACTACGGCACTCCCGCTTCGAAATCCGAAAAGCTGGTGACGCTTACGATCGACGGCCGCGAGGTCACGGTGCCCGAGGGTACCTCGATCATGCGCGCGGCGATGGATGCCGGCATCGAGGTGCCGAAGCTCTGCGCGTCGGACATGATGGATGCCTTCGGCTCCTGCCGGCTCTGTCTCGTCGAGATCAAGGGGCGCAACGGCATGCCGGCGTCATGTACGACGCCGGTTGCGGCTGGCATCGAGGTCTCCACCCAGACGCCGCGGTTGAAGGATGTGCGGCGCGGGGTGATGGAGCTCTATATTTCCGACCATCCGCTCGACTGTCTGACCTGCGCTGCCAATGGCGATTGCGAGTTGCAGGACATGGCCGGTGCCGTGGGTCTTCGCGACGTTCGTTACGGCTATGAGGGCGAGAACCACGTCACGGCGCGCAACAATGGCGAAATCAACGCGAAGTGGATGCCGAAGGACGAGTCCAATCCCTATTTCACCTATGATCCGGCCAAATGCATCGTCTGCTCGCGCTGCGTGCGCGCCTGCGAGGAAGTGCAGGGCACCTTCGCGCTGACAATCGGCGGCCGTGGCTTCGACAGCCGCGTTTCGGCCGGCATGGCGGAAGACTTCCTGTCGTCGGAATGCGTGTCCTGCGGCGCCTGCGTGCAGGCGTGTCCGACCGCGACGCTCACCGAAAAGTCGGTGATCGAGATCGGCCAGCCGGAGCATTCCGAGGTGACGACCTGCGCCTATTGCGGCGTCGGCTGCTCGTTCAAGGCGGAAATGCGCGGCGAAGAGCTGGTGCGCATGGTGCCGTGGAAGGACGGCCAGGCGAACCGCGGCCACTCCTGCGTCAAGGGCCGCTTCGCCTATGGCTATTCCAACCATAAGGACCGCATTCTCAATCCGATGATCCGCGAGAAGATCTCCGATCCCTGG
The DNA here is from genome assembly GCF_000799055.1 of Ensifer sp. ZNC0028. Taxonomy (NCBI): domain Bacteria; kingdom Pseudomonadati; phylum Pseudomonadota; class Alphaproteobacteria; order Hyphomicrobiales; family Rhizobiaceae; genus Ensifer; species Ensifer sp. ZNC0028. The sequence goes on along the minus strand of NZ_JTLA01000177.1, from coordinate 1,891 downwards.
CGCGAGGTCACCTGGGAGGAGGCCTATGCGCATGTGGCCTCCGAGTTCCGGCGGATCCAGTATCAGTATGGCCGCGATTCCGTTGGCGGCATCACCTCGTCGCGCTGCACCAATGAAGAGACCTATCTGGTGCAGAAGCTGGTGCGCGCCGGCTTCGGCAACAACAACGTCGATACCTGCGCTCGCGTCTGCCACTCGCCGACAGGCTACGGCCTCGGCCAGGCTTTCGGCACCTCTGCCGGTACGCAGAACTTCGATTCGGTCGAGTTCACCGACGTCGCCGTCATCATCGGCGCCAATCCGACCGACGGCCATCCGGTCTTCGGCTCGCGGCTGAAGAAGCGGTTGCGCGAAGGCGCCAAGCTGATCGTCATCGATCCGCGCCGCACCGACATCGTGCGCTCACCGCATGTGGAGGCGGCCTATCACCTGCCGCTGCAGCCCGGCACCAATGTCGCGATCCTGACTTCGATCGCCCATGTGATCGTCACCGAAGGCCTCGCCAACGAGAAGTTCATCCGCGAGCGCTGCGACTGGTCGGAATACGAGGATTGGGCCGCCTTCGTCGCCGAGCCCTACCATAGCCCCGAGGCGACCGAGGCCTATACCGGCGTACCGGCCGACCTGGTGCGTGGTGCCGCAAGGCTCTACGCCACCGGCGGCAACGGCGCGATCTATTATGGTCTCGGTGTTACCGAACACAGCCAGGGCTCGACAACCGTCATGGCGATCGCCAACCTTGCCATGGTCACCGGCAATATCGGCCGGCCGGGCGTCGGCGTGAACCCGCTGCGCGGCCAGAACAACGTGCAGGGCTCCTGCGACATGGGCTCGTTCCCGCACGAACTGCCGGGCTACCGACATATCTCCGACGATGCGACCCGCGAGACCTTCGAGAAGCTCTGGGGCGTCGAGATCTCCAACGAACCGGGCCTGCGTATCCCCAACATGCTCGATGCGGCCGTCGACGGCACCTTCAAGGCCCTCTACATCCAGGGCGAGGACATCCTGCAGTCCGACCCGGACACCAAGCACGTGGCCGCCGGTCTCGCGGCGATGGAATGCGTCGTCGTGCACGACCTGTTTCTCAACGAGACCGCCAACTACGCGCATGTCTTCCTGCCGGGATCGACCTTCCTCGAAAAGGACGGCACCTTCACCAACGCCGAGCGCCGCATCAACCGCGTGCGCAAGGTGATGACGCCGAAGAACGGCTATGCCGACTGGGAGGTCACGCAGAAGCTCGCCCAGGCCATGGGCCTCAACTGGAACTACCGCCACCCCTCGCAGATCATGGACGAGATCGCCGCGACGACGCCGAGCTTCGCGCTCGTCTCCTACGACTATCTCGAAAAGATGGGCTCTGTGCAGTGGCCCTGCAACGAGGCGCATCCCGAGGGTTCACCGATCATGCATGTCGACGGCTTCGTGCGCGGCAAGGGCAAGTTCATCCGCACCGAATATGTTGCGACCGACGAACGCACCGGCCCGCGCTTCCCGCTGCTTTTGACCACCGGCCGTATCCTCAGCCAGTACAATGTCGGCGCCCAGACGCGGCGCACCGACAACGTCGTCTGGCATGCGGAAGACCGGCTGGAGATCCATCCGCACGACGCCGAACAGCGCGGCATCCGTGACGGCGACTGGATCCGGCTGGCAAGCCGCGCCGGCGAGACGACGCTGCGCTCGCTGATCACCGATCGTGTGGCGCCCGGCGTCGTCTACACCACCTTCCACCATCCATCGACACAGGCGAACGTCATCACGACCGACTTCTCCGACTGGGCGACCAACTGCCCGGAATACAAGGTGACGGCAGTGCAGGTGATGCCGTCGAACGGTCCTTCGGACTGGCAGGTGGACTATGACGAGCAGGCCCGCCAGTCGCGCC
>NZ_JTLA01000176.1:0-17570 GCF_000799055.1 Ensifer sp. ZNC0028 | reverse complement strand
CAATGTTAACGTGCGGCTTGTTGCGCTCAAATTTGCTCTTTGCCATTTCCGGCTCTCCGTTTTCTATCCCCTACCGGGGAAAACTTTTAACTTCTGTCAGCGTCTGGGTATTCCGGTCACTTCTGACCGGAATACTTCGCCTGGATTTCCTGCGCGACGTTCGACGGAACCGGCGCGTAGTGATCGAAGGTCATCGTGTACTGCGCGCGGCCCTGAGACATGGAGCGCAGGTTGTCGACGTACTTGAACATGTTCGCCAGCGGAACGTTTGCGTTGATCACAACGGCAACGCCACGCGATTCCTGGCCCTGGATCTGGCCACGGCGGGAGTTCAGGTCGCCGATAACGTCGCCGACGTAGTCTTCCGGCGTTACGACTTCGACCTTCATCATCGGCTCGAGAAGCTGTGCACCAGCCTTCTTGGCCGCTTCACGGAAGCAAGCACGCGATGCGATTTCGAAGGCGAGAACCGACGAGTCGACGTCGTGGAATGCACCGTCGATGAGCGTCGCCTTGACGCCGAGCATCGGGAAGCCAGCGAGCGGACCCGAAGACAGAACGCTTTCGATACCCTTCTGAACGCCCGGGATGTATTCCTTCGGAACAGCACCGCCGACGATCTTGGATTCGAAGACGAAATCTTCGCCATCCGGGTTCGGTTCGAACACGAGCTTGACGCGCGCGAACTGACCGGTACCGCCGGACTGCTTCTTGTGCGTGTAGTCTTCTTCGTGCTGACGCGTGATGGTTTCGCGGTAGGCAACCTGCGGAGCACCGACGTTGGCTTCAACCTTGAACTCGCGACGCATACGGTCGACGATGATGTCGAGGTGAAGTTCGCCCATGCCAGCGATGATCGTCTGGCCGGATTCCTGGTCGGTCTTGACGCGGAACGACGGGTCTTCAGCTGCCAGGCGGTTGAGCGCGAGGCCCATCTTTTCCTGGTCGCCCTTGGACTTCGGCTCGATCGCGATCTGGATGACCGGCTCGGGGAATTCCATGCGCTCGAGGATAACCGGCTTCAGCGGGTCGCAGAGCGTGTCACCCGTGGTGGTTTCCTTGAGACCGGCCAGAGCAACGATGTCGCCTGCAAAGGCTTCTTCGATGTCTTCACGGCTGTTCGAGTGCATCTGCAGCATGCGGCCGACGCGCTCGCGCTTGTCCTTGACCGTGTTCATGACAGACGAGCCCTTTTCGAGCTTGCCCGAGTAGATGCGTGCGAAGGTCAGCGAACCGACGAAGGGGTCGTTCATGATCTTGAACGCGAGCATCGACAGCGGCTCGGCATCGTCAGCATGACGTTCGATTTCAGCTTCGGTCTTGGCGTCGATGCCCTTGATCGCCGGAATGTCGAGCGGCGACGGCAGGTAGTCGACAACCGCGTCGAGAAGCGGCTGAACGCCCTTGTTCTTGAACGCGGTACCGCAGAACATCGGGTGGAACTTCACGTCGATGGTGCCGCGGCGAACGAGTTCGCGGATCTTGTCGTTCGAGGGCATGTTGCCTTCGAGGTAGGCTTCCATCGCGGCTTCGTCGATCTCGACAACGGTCTCGATCAGCTTTTCGCGATATTCTTCAGCCTTGTCCTTCATGTCGTCCGGGATCTCGACGACGTCCCACTGGGCGCCGAGCGATTCGTCGCGCCAGACGAGAGCGTTCATCTCGACCAGGTCGATAACACCCTTGAACTCGGTTTCAGCGCCGATCGGCAGCTGCATGACGACGGCGATCGCGCCCAGACGGGTCTTGATCATCTCGACCGAGCGGTAGAAGTCCGCGCCGGTCTTGTCCATCTTGTTGCAGAAGATCATGCGCGGAACGTTGTACTTTTCCGCCTGACGCCAGACGGTTTCCGTCTGCGGCTCAACACCGGCGTTGGCATCGAGAAGCGCGATAGCGCCGTCGAGAACGCGCAGCGAACGCTCGACTTCGATGGTGAAGTCAACGTGGCCGGGGGTGTCGATGATGTTGAAGCGGCGAGCCTTGCCGTCACGACCCTTCCAGAAGGTGGTCGTCGCAGCAGACGTGATCGTGATGCCGCGTTCCTGCTCCTGCTCCATCCAGTCCATGGTAGCGGCGCCGTCGTGGACTTCGCCGATTTTGTGGGACTTGCCGGTGTAGTAAAGGATGCGCTCGGTCGTCGTGGTCTTGCCGGCGTCGATGTGCGCCATGATACCGAAGTTACGGTAATCTTCGATTTTGTATTCGCGTGCCATAGTGGACTGCCTCTTGAGACGTTCGCGCCAGAATTACCAGCGATAGTGCGAGAACGCACGGTTGGCATCAGCCATCTTGTGCGTGTCTTCGCGCTTCTTCACGGCGCTACCACGGTTGTTCGCTGCGTCCATGAGTTCGCCGCAGAGGCGATCAACCATGGTCGTTTCGTTGCGCTTGCGTGCAGCCGTGATCAGCCAACGGATGGCGAGAGCCTGACGGCGCTCCGGACGAACGTCGACCGGAACCTGGTAGGTTGCACCACCAACGCGACGCGAACGCACTTCGACGTGCGGCGCGATGTTGTCGAGCGCGGAATGGAATACAGCAATCGGCTCCTGCTTCAGCTTGGTCTGAACCGCATCGAACGCACCGTAAACGATGCTTTCAGCGACCGACTTCTTGCCGTGCAGCATGATCGCGTTCATGAACTTCGTGACAACCAGATCACCGAACTTCGGATCCGGGTTGATCTCACGCTTTTCTGCTCTATGACGTCTGGACATACTTCTCGTCTCTTCAAACTATTTAGCGCTCTACCACGCGGAGGACCTCGCGCAGCGCCGGGATTTTCAAAACCGAATTACTTCGGACGCTTCGCACCGTACTTCGAACGGCGCTGCTTGCGGTTCTTGACGCCCTGGGTATCGAGAACACCACGGATGATGTGATAACGAACGCCCGGAAGGTCCTTAACGCGGCCGCCACGGATCATCACGACCGAGTGTTCCTGAAGGTTGTGGCCTTCACCCGGAATGTAGCCGATGACTTCGAAGCCGTTCGTCAGGCGAATCTTGGCAACCTTACGCAGAGCCGAGTTCGGCTTCTTCGGGGTCGTCGTGTAAACGCGGGTGCAAACGCCACGCTTCTGCGGGTTTTCCTGCAGAGCAGGAACCTTGTTGCGCTTTACCTGTGCCTGACGAGGCTTACGGATCAGCTGGTTTACGGTAGGCATATACCCATCCCTTGCAAAATCTTGTCACATTACCCTTGCGGGCGGATCGTTGCCGTCGCCGGCAGTTTCGAACGCCTCATGAAATGCGCAAAACAAGGGCCGATCCGCCTTTTCCGCAGATGGCCCCAAATAAAGCAGAGGACGCACTATTTCGTGCGTCGTGCGTGCAGCATTGTAGTCGTCAGCGTGCGTTTCGAACCTTGTTTGAGGCGAACTTCAGAACGCGACGTTCCGAACCAGCCAGCCTCACATGGGCTCCGATGCGGCGGGGTGTACTGATTTCAAGGCGAACAGTCAAGGGCAATTAAGAAATATTCCCGGACGCGTTCGCCCGGCATGCCTGAAAAACAAGGCTTTTGCACATGGTTTGGCGCCTGGCGCCCGCCTCATCTGCCCCTCTATGCCCGGAGTGTCTGACGGGATTAAGGAATCGGCAACCACTTTGTGGGGGTTTTCCACCACGATCGACTCGCTCTCCACGGCAAGCGTCCGCGCGGCGCTGCATTTCCATCGCGCTGATTCAAAAAGGACGCTAAGGTCGCACCAAGCCCATTCGAAAGGAAACAAAATGGCCGTCACCCCAGACAACGACAATGCCCCGGACGAGCCGATGGTGTTCATCATCATCGGCAAGGCCTACGAGACCGACGGCGACGAGGACGGCGTGGACATTCACGTGATGCTGAAGGCGCCCGACGACGACACCGCGGTGCGCGAGGCCCTGAACGCGCTTGCCGAAGAAGGTTTTCTGGAGGCCGACCTGGACCAGATCGGCACATTGACCGACGTTCCGAGCGAAGAGCCGCACGCCTCCGCCTATCAGGGCGCACTCGAAGGCGAAGTCGCGATCATCCGCTTCAGCTGATCAGCCGAAAACGAATTCCGCCGCTCGCGGCGGCACATCACACATGAAGAAGCCGCCGGGATTGCTCCCGGCGGCTTCTTTTTTGGGATCAAGAGGGCGAGACCGCCCTCCCCGATTACTCGGCTGCCGCGTTCTCGTTGGCGAGATCGGCGAGCATCGGCGTTGCGACGTCCGCACCCGTGCCACGACGACGCTCTTCCAGGATCATTTCGTCACGCGCGGTTGCGATGCGACGGATCTGGGTCATCGTGCCACCGGTACCGGCCGGGATCAGACGGCCGACGATGACGTTTTCCTTCAGACCCTGCAGGCCGTCGGTCTTGCCGGCAATTGCGGCTTCCGTGAGGACCTTCGTGGTCTCCTGGAACGACGCTGCCGAGATGAACGACGGCGTCTGCAGCGAGGCCTTGGTGATGCCGAGCAGGACCGGATCGCCGTAAGCCGGCTTCTTGCCCTGTTCGATCAGGCCGTCGTTGACGTCTTCGAGCTCGATGCGGTCGACGTTGTCGCCGACGATGTAGGTCGAGTCACCGGCGTCGGTGATTTCAACCTTCTGCAGCATCTGACGGACGATCACCTCGATGTGCTTGTCGTTGATGACAACGCCCTGCAGTCGGTAGACTTCCTGGATTTCGTTGACCAGGTAGGAAGCAAGTGCTTCCACGCCCTTGATCGCCAGGATGTCGTGCGGCGCCGGGTTGCCGTCGAGGATGTAGTCGCCCTTTTCGATGTAGTCGCCATCCTGAAGATGGAAGGGCTTGCCCTTCGGGATCAGGTATTCGACCGGCTCGACACCGTCTTCAGCAGGCTCGATCAGAACGCGACGCTTGTTTTTGTAGTCGCGGCCGAAGCGGATCGTACCATCGATCTCAGCGATGATGGCATGGTCCTTCGGACGACGTGCTTCGAACAGTTCGGCAACGCGCGGCAGACCACCGGTGATGTCCTTGGTCTTGGCGCTTTCGAGCGGCGAACGTGCAAGCACGTCACCCTGCGAAACCTTCGTGCCCGGCTCGACCGACAGAATGGCGTCGACCGAAAGCATGAAGCGGGCGTCGCCACCACGCGACAGCTTCATGACTGCGCCGTTCTTGTCCTTGATGACGATCGCCGGCTTCAGGTCGGTACCGCGCGGCGTCGAACGCCAATCGATAACCTGACGCTTGGTGATGCCGGTGGACTCGTCGGTCGCTTCCAGAACCGAGATGCCGTCGACGACGTCTTCGAAGTGAACGGTACCTTCCACTTCCGTCATCATCGGACGGGTGTAGGGGTCCCATTCGGCGAGACGCTGACCGCGCTTCACCTTGTCGCCATCGTCGACGAGGATCTTCGAACCGTAGGCGACGCGCTGCGAAGAGCGCTCGACGCCACGTTCATCCAGGATCTGGACGGCCATGTTACGACCCATGGCGACGAGAACGCCGTCAGAGTTGCGCAGCATGTTGCGGTTCTTGATCTGAACCGTACCTTCGTAGGACGCTTCCAGGAACGACTGGTCGACCACGGTCGCCGTACCACCCAAGTGGAAGGTACGCATGGTGAGCTGGGTGCCCGGTTCACCGATCGACTGTGCGGCGATAACGCCAACCGCTTCGCCCATGTTGACCGGCGTACCACGTGCCAGGTCGCGGCCGTAGCAGACGCCGCAAACGCCCGTCTGGATTTCGCAGGTCAGCGCCGAGCGGATACGGATCGACTGAATGCCAGCCTTTTCGATCTCGATGACATCCGGTTCAAGGATCATCCGGCCGGCATCGACGATGCGAGCGCCCGTGACCGGGTGATCGATGTCGTCAAGAGCCGTACGGCCGAGAATACGAGCGCCAAGCGAAGCCACGACCTGACCGGCATCGACGATCGCCGTCATGGTGAGGCCCTTGTCGGTGCCGCAATCGACGGAGTTGACGATGCAATCCTGCGCCACGTCGACGAGACGACGGGTCAGGTAACCGGAGTTCGCGGTCTTCAAGGCGGTGTCTGCCAGACCCTTACGGGCACCGTGGGTCGAGTTGAAATACTCGTTAACGGTCAGGCCTTCCTTGAAGTTCGAGATGATCGGCGTCTCGATGATTTCACCCGACGGCTTGGCCATGAGGCCGCGCATGCCGCCCAGCTGGCGCATCTGGTTCGGAGAACCACGAGCACCCGAGTGCGACATCATGTAGATCGAGTTCATCGGCTTCTGGCGACCATTGTCGTCGAACTCGACCGCCTTGATGCGGGCCATCATTTCTTCGGCGACCTTTTCGGTCGCCTTGCCCCAGGCGTCGACAACCTTGTTGTACTTTTCGCCCTGGGTGATGAGGCCGTCGTTGTACTGCTGCTCGTATTCCTTCACGAGCGCTTCAGTGTCGCCGACGATCTTCACCTTGGTGTCCGGAATGACCATGTCGTCCTTGCCGAACGAAATGCCGGCGCGGCAAGCATGGGCGAAGCCGAGCTGCATGATGCGGTCGCAGAAGATGACCGTGTCCTTCTGGCCGCAATGGCGGTAGACCGTGTCGATCATCTTGGAGATGTTCTTCTTGGTCATTTCCTGGTTGCAGGTGTCGAACGGCACGTTGACGTTGCGCGGCAGCAGCTCGCCGATGATCATGCGGCCAGGCGTGGTTTCATAGATCTTCGAAACCGGGTTGCCCTCGGCGTCGACGGTCTTGAAGCGGCCACGGATCTTGGCGTGCAGTGTCACGGCCTTGGTTTCGAGCGCGTGGTGCAGCTCGCCCATGTCCGAGAACGCCATGCCTTCGCCCGGCTCGTTCTGGTTCAGGATCGACAAGTAGTAGAGACCGAGAACCATGTCCTGCGACGGAACGATGATCGGCGCGCCGTTTGCCGGGTGCAGGATGTTGTTCGTCGACATCATCAGCACGCGGGCTTCGAGCTGAGCTTCGAGCGACAGCGGTACGTGAACGGCCATCTGGTCGCCGTCGAAGTCGGCGTTGAAGGCCGTGCAGACGAGCGGGTGCAGCTGGATCGCCTTGCCTTCGACCAGGGTCGGTTCGAAGGCCTGGATGCCCAGGCGGTGCAGCGTCGGTGCACGGTTCAGCAGAACCGGATGCTCACGGATGACCTCGTCGAGGATATCCCAGACTTCCGGCTTTTCCTTTTCGACGAGCTTCTTTGCCTGCTTGACGGTGGACGAGAAGCCCTTGGCGTCAAGACGTGCATAGATGAACGGCTTGAACAGCTCGAGCGCCATCTTCTTCGGCAGGCCGCACTGGTGCAGCTTCAGTTCCGGACCGGTCACGATGACCGAACGGCCAGAATAGTCGACGCGCTTGCCGAGCAGGTTCTGACGGAAGCGGCCCTGCTTGCCCTTGAGCATGTCGGACAGCGACTTCAGCGGACGCTTGTTGGCGCCGGTGATGACGCGGCCACGACGGCCGTTGTCGAACAGCGCATCGACAGATTCCTGCAGCATGCGCTTTTCGTTGCGGATGATGATGCCCGGAGCGCGCAGTTCGATCAGGCGCTTCAGACGGTTGTTACGGTTGATGACGCGGCGATAGAGATCGTTCAGATCCGACGTCGCGAAACGGCCGCCGTCGAGCGGCACGAGCGGACGCAGATCCGGCGGGATCACCGGAACGACCTTCATGATCATCCATTCCGGGCGGTTGCCGGAATCCATGAAGTTCTCGACGATCTTCAGCCGCTTCATCAGCTTCTTCTGCTTCAGATCCGAGGTCGTCTCAGCGAGCTCGGCGCGCAGGTCGCCGGCGATCTTTTCCAGGTTCATCGAAGCGAGCATTTCGTAGATCGCTTCGGCGCCGATCATGGCGGTGAACTGGTCTTCGCCGAATTCGTCCACGGCGAGCATGTAGTCTTCTTCGCTGAGGAGCTGGTTTTCCTTCAGCGACGTCAGACCCGGCTCGGTGACGATGTAGTTTTCGAAGTACAGAACGCGCTCGACATCCTTCAGCGTCATGTCGAGCAGCGTCGAAATGCGGCTCGGCAGCGACTTAAGGAACCAGATGTGGGCAACGGGAGCAGCGAGCTCGATGTGGCCCATGCGCTCACGGCGAACGCGCGACAACGTCACTTCGACGCCGCACTTTTCGCAGATGATGCCCTTGTACTTCATGCGCTTGTACTTGCCGCACAGGCACTCGTAGTCCTTGATCGGTCCAAAGATGCGCGCGCAGAACAGACCGTCGCGTTCCGGCTTGAACGTGCGGTAGTTAATCGTCTCCGGCTTCTTGATCTCACCGTAAGACCAGGAAAGAATCTTCTCCGGCGAGGCGATCGAAATCCGGATGGAATCGAAGGTCTGTGCAGGCACCTGCGGATTGAAAAGATTCATGACCTCTTGGTTCATGCCTGTCTCCTTTACGGGCTTTACGCCCTGAGCTTGGCGAGGGTGCCGACAAATCCCGGGCGCCGGCCCCTGCCCCATAAACAGCTAAAACCGCATTGGCTGCGGCTTCGTTCCTGCCGGAGACGTCAGCGTCTCCCGGCGGAAACGGTGCGCGCCGCATTGGCGGCACGCACCTTGGGTCTCTTTACTCGGCTGCGTCGGGCAGTTGCGCCGCGCCAGCCTCGTCGACCTTCGAGTTTTCGAGCTCGACCGAAAGGCCCAGCGAGCGCATTTCCTTGACGAGAACGTTGAAGCTCTCCGGAATGCCCGCTTCGAAGGTATCGTCGCCACGGACGATCGCTTCGTAGACCTTGGTACGACCAGCAACGTCGTCCGACTTCACCGTCAGCATTTCCTGCAGGGTGTAGGCGGCGCCGTACGCTTCGAGCGCCCAGACCTCCATTTCCCCGAAGCGCTGACCGCCGAACTGCGCCTTACCACCGAGCGGCTGCTGGGTGACGAGCGAGTACGGACCGATCGAACGGGCGTGGATCTTGTCGTCGACCAGGTGGTTGAGCTTCAGCATGTAGATGTAGCCCACGGTCACCTGGCGGTCGAACTGATCGCCGGTACGGCCGTCATAGAGCGTCGACTGACCGGTCACCTTCAGACCTGCCTGCTCCAGCATCTCGTTGACGTCGGCTTCGACAGCACCGTCGAAGACCGGCGTTGCAATCGAAACGCCGCGACGGGTCTGCTCGGCCAGGCGCACGATCGACTCGTCGTCGTACTGCTTGATCGGCTCACCCTTCGGGCCCGACCCGATGACGCTGTCGATGGTGTCGCGCAGCGGCTGGATATCGGCACCTGCCTTGTAGGCGTCGAGCATCGCGCCGATCTTCTGACCCATGCCGGCGCAAGCCCAGCCAAGGTGGGTTTCGAGGATCTGGCCGACGTTCATGCGCGAAGGCACGCCGAGCGGGTTCAGAACGACGTCGACATGCGTGCCGTCTTCCAGGAACGGCATGTCTTCGATCGGCACGATACGCGACACGACACCCTTGTTGCCGTGACGGCCGGCCATCTTGTCGCCCGGCTGGATCTTGCGCTTCACAGCGACGAAGACCTTGACCATCTTCATGACGCCCGGAGGCATTTCGTCGCCGCGCTGGACCTTCTCGACCTTGTCCATGAAGCGCTGTTCAAGGCGCGACTTGGATTCGTCGTACTGGGCGCGCAGAGCTTCGATCTCGCCCTGAGCCTTTTCGTCTTCGACGGCGAACATCCACCACTGCGAGCGGGGGTATTCGCTGACGACGAGGTTCGAAAGCTCGGTGCCCTTCTTGAAGCCCTTCGGGCCGGCAACGGCCGTGTGGCCACGCAGCATGTCGACGAGACGGGCGTAGACGTTGCGGTCCAGGATCGCCTGTTCGTCGTCGCGGTCCTTGGCGAGGCGTTCGATTTCCTCGCGCTCGATCGCCATCGCGCGCTCGTCCTTCTCAACGCCGTGGCGGTTGAAGACGCGAACTTCGACGACGGTACCGAAGGTGCCCGGGGGCATGCGCATCGAGGTGTCGCGAACGTCGGAGGCCTTTTCACCGAAGATGGCGCGCAGAAGCTTTTCTTCCGGCGTCATCGGGCTTTCGCCCTTCGGCGTGATCTTGCCGACGAGGATGTCACCCGGCTGAACCTCTGCACCGATATAAACGATACCGGCTTCGTCGAGGTTGCGCAGCGCTTCTTCCGAAACGTTCGGAATGTCGCGGGTGATTTCTTCCGGACCCAACTTGGTGTCACGCGCCATCACTTCGAATTCTTCGATGTGGATGGAGGTGAACACGTCGTCGCGCACGATCCGCTCGGAGAGCAGGATCGAGTCTTCGTAGTTGTAGCCGTTCCACGGCATGAACGCGACGAGCGCGTTGCGGCCGAGAGCCAGGTCACCGAGGTCGGTCGACGGACCGTCAGCGATGATGTCGCCCTTGTTCAGAATGTCACCGACGGTGACCAGCGGGCGCTGGTTGACGCAGGTGTTCTGGTTCGAACGCTGGAACTTCTGCAGACGATAGATATCGACGCCCGACTTCGACGGATCGAGGTCTTCCGTGGCGCGGATAACGATACGGGTCGCGTCAACCTGGTCGACGACACCGCCACGGCGGGCAGCAATTGCTGCGCCGGAATCGCGGGCAACGACCGGCTCCATGCCGGTACCGACGAACGGTGCTTCGGCACGCAGCAGCGGCACGGCCTGACGCTGCATGTTCGAGCCCATCAGTGCGCGGTTGGCGTCGTCGTTCTCAAGGAACGGGATGAGCGCCGCAGCGACCGAAACGAGCTGCTTCGGCGAAACGTCCATCAGGTTGATGTTGTCGCGCGGCGCCAGCATAACTTCGCCGGCATGACGGCAAACAACGAACTCTTCAGCGAACGAGCCGTCGTTCTCAAGAACCGAGTTTGCCTGGGCGACGTGGTACTTCGCCTCTTCCATTGCGGAGAGATAGACGACGTCGTTCGTCACCTTGCCGTCAACGATCTTGCGGTACGGGCTTTCGATGAAGCCGTACTTGTTGACGCGGGCAAAGGTTGCAAGCGAGTTGATCAGACCGATGTTCGGGCCTTCCGGCGTTTCGATCGGGCAAATACGGCCGTAGTGGGTCGGATGAACGTCGCGGACTTCGAAGCCGGCGCGCTCGCGGGTCAGACCACCCGGGCCAAGAGCCGAAAGACGGCGCTTGTGGGTGATTTCCGAAAGCGGATTCACCTGGTCCATGAACTGCGACAGCTGCGAGGAGCCGAAGAACTCGCGAACGGCGGCAGCAGCCGGCTTCGCGTTGATCAGGTCCTGCGGCATGACCGTGTCGATTTCGATCGAGGACATACGTTCCTTGATCGCGCGCTCCATGCGGAGCAGACCGAGACGGTACTGGTTCTCCATGAGCTCGCCGACCGAACGAACACGGCGGTTGCCGAGGTTGTCGATGTCGTCGATCTCGCCCTTGCCGTCACGCAGCTCGACGAGCATCTTGACGACAGCCAGGATATCTTCCTTGCGCAGGATGCGCACGGTGTCGGCGACTTCGAGGTCGAGGCGCATGTTCATCTTGACGCGGCCGACGGCCGAGAGATCGTAACGCTCGGCATCGAAGAACAGCGTGTTGAACATGGCTTCCGCGGAATCCATGGTCGGCGGTTCACCCGGACGCATGACGCGGTAGATGTCGAACAGAGCGTCCTGACGGTTCTCGTTCTTGTCGACGGTCAGCGTGTTGCGGATGTAGGCGCCGACATTGATGTGGTCGATGTCGAGAACCGGGATCTCGTCGAAACCGGCCGAGAGAATGACCGGAAGGGTCTTCTCGTCGATCTCGTCGCCGGCTTCGAGGTAGATCTCACCGGTGCTGAAGTTGACGACGTCTTCGGCAAGGTAGTTGCCGTAGAGATCATCATTGGTCGCCTTGAGCGCCTTCAGGCCCTTTTCCTGCAGCTGGCGCAGCAGACGCGGGGTCAGCTTCTTGCCGGATTCGACAACAACTTCGCCGGTGTCGGCGTCGATCATGTCGGCGAGCGCCTTCTGGCCCTTCAGCGCATCCGGCTGGAAAGGCACGCGCCAACCTTCGCCGTCGCGCTGGTAGAGCGACTTCGTGTAGAAGGTGTCGAGGATTTCCTCGCCGTCCATGCCGAGCGCCATCAGCAGCGACGTCACCGGAATCTTGCGGCGGCGGTCGATACGGGCGTGAACGATGTCCTTGGCGTCGAACTCGATGTCGAGCCAGGAACCGCGGTAAGGAATGACGCGGGCTGCAAAGAGCAGCTTGCCCGACGAGTGGCTCTTGCCCTTGTCGTGGTCGAAGAACACGCCCGGCGAACGGTGCATCTGCGAAACGATGACGCGCTCTGTGCCGTTGACGATGAACGTACCATTGTCGGTCATGAGCGGCATGTCGCCCATGTAGACGTTCTGTTCCTTGATGTCCTTGATCGACTTCGCGCCGGTATCCTCGTCGATATCGAACACGATGAGGCGCAGCGTCACCTTGAGCGGCGCTGCGTAGGTCAGATCGCGCTGACGGCATTCTTCGACGTCGAACTTCGGCGGCTCGAATTCGTACGAAACGAATTCAAGCATCGATGCGCCCGAGAAATCCTTGATCGGGAAAACCGACTTGAAAACAGCTTGGAGCCCTTCATCAGGGCGACCGCCCTTGGGCTCTTCAACCATCAGAAACTGGTCGTAGGATGCCTTTTGAACCTCGATGAGGTTCGGCATTTCTGCGACTTCTGGAATTTTACCAAAAAACTTGCGTACGCGCCTGCGACCGTTAAACGAAAGGGTCTGAGCCATCGTCGCTCCTTGTCAATCTTGCATCCGGGCCTGCAACGGACGGGAACCGATGGCCAGTCGACCCCGTCAATCAATGAGTAGTTCAATCTCGTCCAACCAACGAAAAACGCTCAGCGCGGATTGCTGTGCTGCCTTCCGTTCGAGACCATCCTCTTGAAGAACCCATTACCCAAAAGCCGTTTTTCGACAGGCTTTTGGGTAATATGTTCTAAAAACGGTCAAAGAGAGGCGGCCTGAAAAGGCCACCTCCCCTTGCATGTAGCCGAATTACTTGACGTCAACCTTGGCGCCAGCGTCTTCGAGCTTCTTCTTGAGGTCAGCAGCTTCAGCCTTGGAAACTGCTTCCTTAACCGGCTTCGGAGCGCCTTCGACCAGGTCCTTGGCTTCCTTGAGGCCGAGGCCGGTGATGCCGCGAACTTCCTTGATGACGTTGATCTTGTTGGCGCCAGCGTCAACGAGGATAACGTCAAACTCGGTCTTTTCTTCTTCAGCAGCAGCCGGAGCAGCAGCGCCGCCAGCAGCAGCGACAGCTACCGGAGCAGCAGCCGAAACGCCCCACTTCTCTTCGAGCAGCTTGGAAAGCTCAGCAGCTTCCAGAACGGTCAGCGAGGAGAGGTCTTCAACGATCTTTGCGAGATCAGCCATTTTACTTTTCCTTTTGTTCGGTTCGAACTGGTTTTAAATACAACAGCGAAAATCCGCCTTAGGCGGCTTCGTCCTTCTTGGCATAGGCCGAGAACACGCGAGCAAGCTGGCTTGCCGGTGCCTGAACAACCGTTGCGACGCGGGTTGCCGGGGCATTGAGAAGGCCCAGCAGCTTTGCGCGCAGCTCGTCGAGCGAAGGCAGGGTCGCGAGCGACTTGACTGCTTCGGCGTTGAGCGTGGTCGTGCCCATGGCGCCACCGAGAACAACGAGCTTGTCGTTGGTCTTGGCGAAATCCATGACAACCTTAGGAGCCGTGATCGGGTCTTCGCTGTATGCGATCAGCGTCTGACCCTTGAAGAGATTCGTCATCCCTTCCGACTCGGTGCCCTGAAGAGCGATCTTGGCCAGGCGGTTTTTCGCGACTTTGACGGTGCCGCCAGCAGCGCGCATCTTCGAACGGAAGTCGTTCATCTGCGCAACTGTGACACCAGCATAGTGGGCCACGACAACCGAACCGGAAGCCTTGAAGACTTCGTTCAGCTCCGTGACGAATTCGCGTTTTTCCGCTCTTTCCACTGTCTGTCTCCAGTAGACAGGGTTGCAATAATGCAGCCCCATCGGGTTTGCCTTTGTCACCCGAGATCTGCTCGATCCCTGATAACGCTTAAGGATCCTGTCCCTTGGCGTTCCCGGAAGAGCCGGGTCTGACACAAGGCAAGCGAGGTTCGAACCGAATTTCGACGCCTCCGGCGCCATAGTGAAATTCAGATCTTACCCGTCTCATGCAGGCCGAAGTGATTAAGGTATAACCACCCGCAATCTCGGACAGGAGTTCCGGACTTAACGTCCGGATTCCCGGCCCCGAAAGGCCGGGAATTCAGTCTCGGGCCGAAGCCCGAAATTCATTAGGCGACGCTGAGCGTGGCGGGGTCGATCTTGAGACCCGGGCCCATGGTCGACGAAATCGCGACGCGCTTGACGTAGTTGCCCTTGGCGCCGGTCGGCTTCGCCTTGACGACGGCGTCAGCGAAAGCGCGGATGTTTTCTTCCAGTGCCTTGGCGTCGAAGGACGCCTTGCCGATGCCAGCGTGAACGATACCGGCCTTCTCGACGCGGAATTCAACGGCGCCGCCCTTGGAAGCCTTGACGGCACCAGCGACATCCATCGTAACCGTGCCGACCTTCGGGTTCGGCATCATGCCACGCGGGCCGAGAACCTTACCGAGGCGGCCGACGAGCGGCATCATGTCCGGGGTGGCGATGCAACGATCGAAATCGATCTTGCCGCCCTGGACGATTTCGACGAGCTCTTCTGCGCCAACGACGTCAGCACCAGCAGCCTTGGCTTCATCAGCCTTGGCGCCACGTGCGAAAACGGCGACGCGAACCGAGCGGCCGGTGCCGTTCGGCAGGTTGACAACGCCGCGGACCATCTGGTCAGCGTGGCGCGGGTCAACGCCGAGGTTCATCGCAACTTCGATGGTTTCGTCGAACTTGGCAGTTGCGCGTTCCTTGACCATCGAGACGGCTTCGGTGAGGCCGTAGATCTTCGTCGGGTCAACGCCCTCGCGGGACTTCTGTACTCGCTTTGCAATCTTCGCCATGGTCTTAGCCTACCACTTCCAGGCCCATAGCGCGGGCGGAGCCCTCGATCATGGCCATTGCGCCTTCGATATCGGCAGCATTGAGATCCTTCATCTTGGCTTCGGCGATCGACTTGATCTGAGCCTTGGTGAGCTTGCCGGCCGAACCGCCCTTACCGGGGGTCTTCGAACCGGACTGGATCTTCGCTTCCTTCTTCAGGAAGTAGCTGACCGGCGGCTGCTTCATGACGAAGGTGAAGGACTTGTCCTGGTAATAGGTGATGACGACCGGGATCGGCATACCCTTTTCCATTTCCTGCGTGGCGGCATTGAACGCCTTGCAGAATTCCATGATGTTAATGCCACGCTGACCAAGCGCAGGACCGATCGGCGGGGACGGATTGGCCGACCCAGCCTTCACCTGCAGCTTGAGCTGGCCTGCAACTTTCTTAGCCATTTCTCTCTGCCTTTCTGAAATCCCCTTGCGACGGATCGCACCGAGGATCAATTGCGCCGGTTTCCCGACTTTTGCCGATCACGGGGATCGGCGGCTGCGGTTGCGTGGTGCGGAACATCCGACCCGGCTAAGGCCGGCATCCTTCCACGCGCATGCGGATTTCTCCGCCAGAATGGGCCGAAACCCACCCTATCCTTTTAAGGCCTTATCAGACCTTCTCGACCTGACCGTATTCCAGCTCGACCGGGGTCGCGCGACCAAAGATCGAAACTTCGACCTTGAGGCGCGAACGCTCTTCGTCGACATCCTGAACGACGCCGTTGAACGAAGCGAACGGACCATCCGAAACGCGAACCTGTTCGCCGATCTCGAACGAGACCGAAGGCTTCGGACGCTCGACACCATCCTGGACCTGACCGAGGATGCGCTCGGCTTCATGGTCCGGAATCGGAACGGGCTTGCTGTCGGTACCGAGGAAGCCGGTTACCTTCGGCGTGTTCTTGATGAGGTGGAATGCCTCGTCCGTCAGATTGGCGCGAACCAGAACGTAGCCCGGGAAGAACTTGCGCTCGGCGTCGACCTTGCGGCCACGACGCACTTCGACAACCTTCTCGGTCGGCACGAGAATCTTCTCGAACAGATGCTCGAGACCCTTCTGCTTGGCCTTTTCCTCGATCGATTCAGCGACCTTCTTTTCGAAGTTCGAATAGGCGTGAACAATGTACCAGCGCGCAGCCATACTAGCCTCCACCCAATCAAGCGCCAACGTTGAGGATGAGGCCGATCGCCCAACCCATCAACTGGTCCGCAGCAAAGAAGAAGGCAGCGGCAAAAAAGACCATGACAAAGACCATCAGCGTCGAGATCATCGTCTCGCGCCGAGAGGGCCAGGTCACTTTCGACGTCTCAGAGCGAACCTGCTGCAGAAACGTTACCGGATTCGTTTTGGATGCCATGTAATGCTCACGCCATTACGGCGCGTAAAGCCGATGATTCAGCCCCACGCACCGCGTGTCTGTTTGGACCCTACATAAAGACCGATTCTGAAAACCACAAGAGCCAATCAGTCTTTTCTGTGAATTTCGTCGATCGGCTAACCGATCCTTAAACTTACTCTGCCGAACCCTCAGCGCTTATGCAAGCCTGGAGAGAATGGCAGGGGCAGAGGGGCTCGAACCCCCGACCTGCGGTTTTGGAGACCGCCGCTCTACCAACTGAGCTATACCCCTATTCGGCTGCGTGCCCGTTTAACAACGTGTCGCCGCCTCAAGTCAGCGGCTTCATATTCAGTTTGCCGGAGGATGACAAGCACCTTTCAACGCCGATCCGAAAAAATCCGCATTCAATTGCATCTATCCCCTGCCCTGTCGGCCGGGGCGCCCCACAAAGAAAGGCAAGTCATTGCCTTGCCACTCAGAAATGCTCGCGGCGCTTCGGGCATTCGTTATCCTGGCGGAAGCCCTCTTCATCGGAATCGATTCGCATGCCGCGCATCACGCTGGTCGAATATGATCCGCTTTGGCCGTCGCTCTTCGAGCAGCGGGCGCTTTCCATCGCCACCCTGCTCTCTCCCTTCGTCGGCGCGATCCACCACATCGGCAGCACGGCGATACCCGGACTGGCCGCGAAGCCGAAGATCGATATCGACGCGGTGATAGCGGACCTGGGGGCGCTGCCGGCGCTCAGCGCCCGCCTCTGCAACGCAGGCTTCATCTTTCACGGTGACCCGCACGCAAGCGGCCTCTGGACGTTTACGACGGCAACGCGTCCCTATGGTACGCGGCTCTACCTCTGCGGAGAAGGCAATGCCGCCCATGCGGCCCGCCTCCTCTTCCGGGACCGACTGCGGGAAAGACCGGACGACGCCGCGCAATATGAGGCGTTGAAAAGACGGCTCGCCACGGAAGCCGGCAGCGACTGGGAATTCTACACCGGCGGCAAGCGCGCCTTCATCGAAGCCGTGCTGGCATCCTCCCCAACAAAAAAAGCCCCGCCGTCGCCGGCGGGGCCTTCCTACTGACTTCAAGTCAGCAGATTACTCGACGATCGAGGCAACGATGCCGGCGCCGTGTGCAAATCGCGCTTGCGCGCCATTTGCACCTTTTTGCTGCCGTCGGCAGCTTACGGCATCGCCTTTCGATCGTTACTCGACGATCGACGCAACGATGCCGGCGCCGACGGTACGGCCGCCTTCGCGGATAGCGA
>NZ_JTLA01000175.1:0-14926 GCF_000799055.1 Ensifer sp. ZNC0028 | reverse complement strand
CCGCCCGCCCCTCAGGCCGGCTCGAGCGTCGCATGTTCACCCGAACATGCGACGCTCGTCGCGGTGCACAGCCCGCGCCGACGCGCAGGCATTCGAACCCGCCGCCGCGCGGCGATCGCGCTGCTAGGCGCGCGCCGTGCATGAAACCGCGCCACTGGCAGCGGCCGGTTCGTGCCGCTTCCTTTCACGCCCCTTCCTTCTCCCGCGAGAGCCCCAGCTGCCAGTGCAGCTCCGTCAGCCCGCGCTTCAGCCAGGCGAGCTGGGGTTCCGGCATGGTGCGCAGCATCTCGTAGTCCATGATGCAGACGTTGAAGACCGTGGTCTTCACCTGCGGCCCGTCTTTCAGCTTCAACAGCACGCCCTCGAGCTCCATCATCCGGTTTGCCGCCTGGCGTGCGCCGCGGGCGCGCTCGGCGCTGGTCTCCCCGGCAAAGCCCTTCACGTCGAACAGCGACTGCGCCCGCACGCTCGGGAAAGGAATGCCCGTGAGGCTGTAATAGCGCGCCATCTGCCGGCTGTATTCGTCGCCCGCCTCGCGCTCATGCGCCGTCAGCTTGCCGTCGAGGAACATGCGGCCAAGCGTGTAGCCGGCAAAGGGGCTGGCAACATCGGCGTCGCGCCTGTCGGAAAAATGCATGCGCCGGCGCGCGTCCAGCGCCACGGAGCAGACCTCCCGCTCGCTCTCGCCATGCTTGATCTGTCCGCCCGGATAGCGCGCCACATTGGCCTTGCGCGGCCGGCCCGCCCGGCCGGCGCGCTTGATGCGGATGCGCTCTGCCTTGGATGTCATCGTCTCTTCTCCTTTTGCAATCTGCATGTGCCCCCGCCCGCTGCATGTGCCTGCGACTGCGGGCGGGATTGAAATTCGTCTGGAAATCAAAGTGCCGGCGCGCCGATCCCGTCGGCACCGGCATTCGCGGGCAAATGGCCCGGCCGCTCCGCCCGTCCACGCCGCCGCTCCTTGCCGGGCTCGCGCTTGTTGACGGCGTGCAGCACCGAGGTGTGGTCGCGCCGAAAAATCCGCCCGAGCGCCGGCAGCGAAAGATCCGGCCGCTCATCGTAAACGGCGGTCATGCAGCGGTGCCGCGGCTCGACCAGCCGCCGCTCGCGGCCGACGCCGATGATCTCCTCAAAGGAGATCCCCGGATAGACGACAAGCACCTCCTCGATAATCGCCCGCACCGGCCGGCGGCTGAACAGGTCGCTGTTTGCCGCCGCCGTCGCGCCGCAGATCATCCGCGCCTGCGAGAGGATGCGCGCTTCGGCATCGGCAAGCGCCAGCTCCAGTTCCTGGATCCGGCTTGCCTGCGCCCGCACCTGAACGGCGACGATGCCGACGAGATCGTCGAGCGTCGCCGGCTTTGCCGCTACGCTCCCCGCGTCGTGCGCCCCGAAGGGCATCGGGTCCGCCACCCCTTCCGCTACCTGTCCTGTCGTAAATTCAGTGCCTTCAGACCGCATGGAAAGCCTCCCTCGAAATGGCTGGATTGAGATTTGCGCGCTCGACGCCTGCCGCGGCCAAACCGCTAAAAGCGTTTGCCACGGCCGGGGTGTGCGCGGCGGCGTGATCCGGACGCCCATCAACCGCGCCCCTATCGGCCGCTATGTTTGCACCTTGCGCCCGCGCGTCAGCGGAAACGCCGTCCCGCCCGGCCTTGGCTGCCGCATGCGCCTGACGGAAGCCTTCGACCAGCGCCCGCACCCGGATGCGGCTTGCCGACGATCGCCGATCGTCTGCCGGGCGTGGCGTCAGCGCCGCAACCATTTCGCGCTTGCGGGCAAGATCCGCCCGGAGGCCCAGCGCCTCCGCCTTGGCGAGCGCTGCCAGCACCGGTGGCTTGGGGATCGTGCCGAGAAGCACGTTCGGATTGGCGGCATAGTCGCCGCGGATCAGCTTCTGCGTCGCCGCCGAAAGGCCCGAGGCCGGCACGCCGGAAAGCGCGTAGTGGTAGACCGCAACGATCTTCCGCGGTTCGATTGTCGGGGGCATCGTCATGCCGGCCGTCTGCATCGCGTCGAGGCTGCGCAGCACCGCCGCCTCGCTGACGCAGGCCAGCCGCTCAGTGAGCGCGGTAATCTCCCGGCCCAAGGTCGAAAGCCGGGCCTCCGCCGGCGAAATCATCATTTCTGAATAGGTCATTGGTCTCGTTTCCGTTCAGTTGGTTTTCGATTGTCTGCCTGCATTCCCGCTGATGGCGGGCAAAGGCGGTTTCCTGTGGCGGCGCCTGGGGGTGATGGCCGCGACGGGTCTGCCCGCCGCCGCGCAAGCCGCGGCCGCCGGCGTTGCGCATCCAGTTTCGCCAGGTGGCGGCCCAGTCGAGCTTGGTCGCATCGCGTCCGGACTTGGCGCGCCAGTAGTCGCGGAACTTGTCGAACTCGACGCCCGCCTCGGCCCGGCCGAAACCGAGCCCGGCGGCAAAGCCCCAGTCGGGCTCGAAATCTTCGGGCAGCCGCATCGCCCGGCCGTTCCCCTTGCGCCGCGAGCCTGCCGCATCCGGAACGGCTGCGGCCCCGACCGGCCGGTCGGCGTCCCCACCCGGATTCGGGTCGGGAGAGTTAGTTTCTTTAGGGGGTGTGGGGGAGCTTTCTTTATCAGAGAGGGCACCGTTCGCCGTCACCGTGACATCGCGTGACGTCACGCGCGCCCGGCGACGCTGCTGCCTTTCGCGGTCACCTGCCCGGCGACGCTCGATCTCGGAGACGTGCCCCGCCTCGGCAGCGCGCACGGCAGAAAGGATCATCTCGGGCGACGCGCCCGATTGAACCAGGGCTTCGACGATTGCGGTAATGCGCATTTGCTCAACCCCTCGCCGGCGGGCAGGAATGAAGGCGCCGCGCCTGACCGGAAACAGGGCCCGCCACCTCGCTACGGCGACGAAGCCCGACCTTGGAACCGGCCTCCGCGCTCGCCAGCCGCGCCCGAGTTCCGCGCATCGGCAAAACGCCGCGCCCTCCCGGCGCCTTCCCTGTCACATCACCGTCAGCCATGCCGTTTCCCATGCCTTCCCCATTTGGCCGTACCCATTGGCACGGCCATTCGTCGCGCCTGCCGCGCGCCCGCTTCCGATTGTTCTTCCCGTCACCCACCGGCTGCCCACCGTCAGGCAGCAACCGGTCGTCTTTCAGTCCCGGCACCTCCCGGTGCCGAGACGCCGCCGCCCAACGAGGGGCACGTCAACGGCCGGAGCCCGCGACCTTGGAGCACCCGGCGCGCGATCCGCGCGCCGGGTGCCCGATACCGACGGGGCGCACGTCGCCGACCGCGGACCATCATCGGCCCGCGTGGCAAACCCTGCGCCGGCACGCCGGCATCGATTGGAAAAGCGAGAGGTCGCCGGGGAGGAAACGACGACCTCTCGCCTGGACCACCGCACAGAGTGCGGCGATCGATACTGCATGCGCCCCTGGTCGACATCGGCAGGAAGCGGATCGAGGATCCGCCCCATGCCGTTCGCCGACCCCGGCGGCGCCATGACGGATATTGCAGCGGTTTCTGCTGCTCATTTCCGTTGACATCCTATTCATAGTAGGATTTCTTATTGCCATCAAGAGGAAAATTCCTATTGGACGACAGAAACGGAATCTGGGATGCCAGTGTCATGGACGAATTGCGCCACCTCATCCGGGAAGCAGTCGACGCGAAGAAGACGACCTACAAGGATCTGTCGATCGCGATCGGGAAGAACCATGCCTATATCCAGCAGTTCGTGGAGCGGGAGACGCCGCGGGAACTGCGCGAGCGCGACGCCCGCGCGATCGTCGAGCTGATCCAGGGCGCTGCGACCGGCGGCGAGGCCGCGCCCCGGCGTGCGCCGGGCTTTGCGCCGCAGATCGTGCCGGGCGAACAGCTCGTCGGCCATCGCGACCTGCCGATCTTTGCGGCCGCGCAAGGCGGCGACGGACATGTGATCGTCACCTTCGATGCGGTCGAATACGTGAAGCGCCCGTCCGTGCTCGAGGGCGTCAAGGGCGCCTATGGCATTTACCTGACCGGCAGCTCGATGATCCCGGCCTATGAGCCGGGCGACATGGCCCTCGTCCACCCGCATCTGCCGCCGGCCCGCGACAAGGACGTGGTGCTCTACCATGTGCCGCCTGCCAACGATGCCGAGGCGATCATCAAGCGCCTCGTCTCCTTCAACGATCGCGAATGGACGCTGAGGCAATACAACCCGTTCCTCGAGTTCACCGAGAGCCGGGTCGAATGGTCCTTCTGCCACCGGGTCGTCGGCAAATACAGCGCACGCTAGCCCTGCGCCGAGCCGGAAGCATGCGAAGAAAATACCGATTTAAAAACAAGGACTAAAGCAGCGCACTGCCGCTTTGCAAAGACGCGACGCTCGGACGGAAAGCACAATCCGGCGCCCGGCCCGCGTCGCCGACGCATGCTTTGACAGAAGGCATCGGACTGGGCGCAGGCGTCAATCAGCGTTGCGGTGCACGCCGGCTCCATCCCCTTCGCTCCCGCGACGAATCCGCAACTTCCCTGCCTGACCCTACCCAAGAAAGGGAGGGCACCTTGCGTCGCTCGCGCCAAATGCGGCCAGCCGGCAGGTATCGTCATCCATCAGCGCGGAGGACGCGCGATCGTGCGCAAGCGGCATGCCACCGCCCTCCTGCCCCACCGGGCCGGACGCCCGCCCTTCACCAGGAGCCACATCACCTGCCGCCTCGACGCACCCCTTCAGCCTCAGGCAGCCATCGCCTCCGCAATCTCCGTGGGCAGTTCGCCGATCGTAAAGAGCACCTTGGCCTCTTCGAATTCCCCCGTCGCCAGGTCGCCCGAGCGGCTAAAGGCGATCACCCCAACCTTGGTCGCCGACAGCCTTTCGGCCAACCGTTGCGCATGCTCGGGCCCGGTCGCCTGCACCGGGTCGTCGGCGAGAAATGCGCCGCGGCTCCCCAGCGTGAAGCTCTGAACGACGAAGTAGGTGATCATCCCATGCTCCTTTTCCGCCACCTGGAATGGCGGCCCCACAGTGGCGCAATCCAACGAACAAAACAAGAACAAACGGCCCGTCATCGACAACTTGCGTGAGGCGCTTCCTGCCGGCAGTGTTTTTCCTATTGACTTATTGATAGGATTTTTCCTATATTCAGCACAGAAACACAGCCGGAGGGGCCGACAGGAAACCCGCGAAGGGTGTTCCAGCGTGCACCTCGAACAGACGAGGTGAACGATGTCGGATGCGATCTCCGTGGGCGCCGCAACGGCGATGAGCGCAGCACCCTTTCTCCAGCGCCGAGAGATCATTCTCGCCATGATGACGCTCGGTGACGGCACCTTCTTCGACGAGACCGACACGACGGGCACCACCTACAAAACGGCAGCCGATTGGCTCCATGTGCATGACGGCGAGCACGTGGAGCGGCTGATCCGCTTCGATCTCGACGCACTTCATGGCGAAGACGTCACCGAGACCGTCGCCGATGCCTGGCTGAAGGGTTTCGACCAGAGCCCCGAACAGGAACACAGGCTGCCCGCCTTCGTGCGAACGTCGCAGGCCTGGGAACGCTGGTGCGCCGATTTCGGTTTGCGGCGCGCACCGTTCAACCAAATCGCCCACGGCACCCTCAACCACCGCCAGCAGTTCGGAACCAGCCTGCGATGACCGTCACGCTCGACAGATCCGCCCTCTTTGCGGCCATCGAAGCCTTCTGGGAAACCGAAGGCGGCAACGATCGCGGTATCGAGGCGGCGATTTTGGCCTACCTGCAGCGCCAGGGGCTTGCCACCTTCGACGGCATGGCGACGCGCAAGCGCGCCGCACTCGCCGCAGCCACCGCCCGGCCCACGTGACCTCCGCCCGCCGGAACGCCCTCACGCGCCCAATATTGGCAATCTCCATTCATTTGCGAACATGCTAATAAATAAAGAAGGCATCGCGGAGGAGAATCCATGCCACGGCTTGCGCAACTCTATTTCAAGACCGCAATCATCTTCCTGATCATCGGCCTCTGCATGGGCCTGCACATGGCGATCAGCCAGGACCATGCGGCAACACCGGCCCACGCCCATACCAACCTGCTCGGCTGGGTGACGATGGCGATCTTCGGCATCTATTACGCGCTCAACCCGGCCAAGGCCGAGCGGCGTCTGGCCCTCGTCCAGTATTACGTCTACACGTCAGGCGTCGCGGTGCTCGTGCCATCGCTCTACCTGATGACGACAGGCAGGCCGGAGATCGAGCCCATCGTCGCCGTCGCGTCGATCGTCGCCTTCCTTGGCGTGCTGCTGTTCGCCGTGGTGATCTTCAGCAACGCCGAAGCGGCCACGCGCGCCAGCACCGCTCCATCGCGGTAGGTAGGCCAACTGCCGCAGCCTGGGGCGCCTCGCCTCGCGTCACTTCGACGTCGATTTCAGCACGCGGTGGGTCGCATCATCCAGCGCGTGGCCGGTTTCGACACCGTCCTGCCGAAAGCCGCGCGCCGTGTTGGCGCAAGCCGAGAGCGTAAGCACCGCCAGGCACAGGAGCGTCAGCATTGCTTTTGACATGATCGTCTCCGTCATTTCCTCCAATCGGAAATGAAGCGCTGACCGACAAAGTCAATCTATCGCCTTGAAAACCGTACGGTAGAGCGACCGCAGGGCCGGCCTCCCCGCCATCCGGCCGGGCCACTTTATTTTGGCAACCGTACCAGAATCGCCGAATCCGGCCTTTCCCGCGCCGCCGGATGCACGTTAGCTTCCGTACCGCGCAGTACGTTCTTTCTGGACTGCGCTTCCCCGCACCCCGAGCCATTTTGGGTGCCTGCTTGCCCCGCCCTCGTGCGGGGCTCTTTCTTTTCGCGGGGCCGCCGGGTCGTTATCCCCGCTCACTCGACCCTCGTCTCACTCCACTTTGAACACCGCATCGCCGACAAAGACGATGACATATTGCCCGCCCTCACCCTCGCGCGCCCAGCCCTGCAGCACCTCCGCATAGGGCGTGCGCTTCCACGCGTCCGGATGATCCGGATCGACGAGAACCGTCACCTGCGGCCCCTGGCGATAGATCATCATATGCGCGTGCGCCGGATCCCACGCCTCGCCGAGCGTCTCGTCCGTGCGCCAAAGACAGAGAAAGTCACGGCAAAGCTGCGGCCGATCCTCGTAGATCCGGCACCCCGTTCCCGTGCAGTGCCGACACCAGGCATTGGCCGGCTTCTCCAGCACGTCGATATCCGGCAGGCGGCAGCAGAGCGTGCAGGTGCCGCAGGCGCGCTCGGCAAGCGGGATGGCGCTGAAATCAGAAGATGCGGTCATGCGGCGTGGTCTATCACCGCGGCCGGCCGCAAGGAAACCCGCAAAACATCGAGCCTGCCGCGCTGCCGACGCCGAGCGATTGCCGACGTCAGCCTAGACGAGAGAAAGAAGGCGATCGTGATGCGGCCGCCCACCCGTTACCCGATCCGCGGACAGCCGCTGCGATTGGCCAGATAGATCCGGGCATATTGGCCGCGTCGGGTTTCGCCTTCGACGACGATCCGGTTGCGGCTCATCGCGGCAATTTCCGGATCACGCAACCCGGCGCGATAGGCCCGGCGCAACGCCTGGCTGGAACTGCAGCCGCGTGGGCGAACGTAATCTTCGTCGTCATAGCGCCGCTCGCGGCGGAAGTCGTCGCCGTAATAGTCCCGGTCGCGCCCGATATAGAGGTCGAGCGATTGCGCCGGCGAAACGGCCGGCATTGCGGTGACCGATCCCGCGGCCACCAGGGCCGCCATCAATAGCTTGCTCATCAAGTTTGTCATGTCTGCCTCCTCCACTCCTGGCGCTTCAGCGCGAACGTGGATGAAGGAGAAACAGGGCAGCGGGAGAAAAGTTTCGAGGAAAAACAACGAAACGCCATCCGCAGGCCCGGGCTCGATGCCGTCGGGCGTCGCCGGCGAGAGGCTTTTTGCACCCGCAGAGACTGTGGCGCCACGGCTCGCTCAACGTGTGCGGGCCGGTGGAAAGGCACCTCCCCGATCCCCATATCCGTGCGATCGTATGGATTGCCACGTCTGTGCTTTTGATTTAGTCCGGGATTATATTATTTATGACAAATGTCGGAATGAGCATGACCGATATCGCTTATCCCTTCCACAATCGTTCCGATGCCGAGTCGATCACGGATCGAAGCTTCTTCGATCGCATCGCGACCTGGTACGAAACGACCAAGGTCGAGCGGCGTGAGCGCAGGATGAACCATGCGGTCGATCTGCGCTGCGTCAGCCCCCAGGGGCAGACGTCGCTCTATCCCGATGACCTGCCGCTGATCTTTTTGACCCGCAACGATGCCAAGCTGATGCCGGGCTTTCTCGCCCATTACCGGTCGCTCGGCATCACCCGCTTCATCTGTGTCGATGATGCCTCCAGCGACGGCACACGCGAATTCCTGCTCTGTCAGCCGGATGTCGACCTGTGGACATCCTCGGTCCGCTACAAGGATGCCCGGCGCGGACGCGCCTGGAGAGAATCGCTTTTTGCGCTTTATGGCGGCGAGCGCTGGTATGTGAACGTCGATTCCGACGAATTCCTGATCTATGACGATTGCGAAAACCGCACGCTTTGGTCCGTCATCCACGCGCTCGAGAGCCTGAAGATCTCGCGCCTGCCGGCGCCGATGCTGGACATGTACCCGGTCGATCTCGGGGCCGCCGACATCGACCAGCTGAAGACCAGCGCCCCCTGGGAGGTCGCCGATCACTTCGACAGCCGCGGCTACACCCTGACGACGACCAAGCGGGCGATCACCATCAAGGGCGGCGCCCGCCACCGCGAATTCGAATCGGACCTCGAGCTGATCAAGTATCCGCTGATCTTTTGGGACGAGGACTGTCGCTTCGGCCCCAGCATCCACCAGCCGCTCCCCTACCAGCGCAACTTCTCGTCTATTCTCGGCACATTGCTGCACTTCAAGTTCTTTGCCGACTACCAGAAGGTCATCAACGACGCGGTGGCCGATGGGCAATATTTCGACGGCTCGGCGGCCTACGCCAAGATGACGGATGCGCTGTCGAGCACCGGCGCGCTGCAACTTTTCTCCGAATCCTCGATGAAGTTCGACGGATCGAAGCAATTGCTGCGGCTCGGCTTCATTACCGCCGTTCCGAAGGCGGCCGACGAAGGCCGTTAAAGCGAGATTGTCGGCCCGCGCTTGCGGTTTCATTGAGCCGGCTGTCGTTGGGGTAAAACCACCTCGCCGCCCCTCATACACCAGTTGCGGATACATGTGCCGGGGCGGTCCCAGCCTCCCCGCGCCACGCTCGGCATGTCTTTTTCAACCGACCCGCGAACCGGCCTGTTGATAATTCGACCAACCGCTCCATTTACAGCTTCGAGGCACTTAACCTGAGGAGAAGCCTTGATGAATCGAAACACCGTCATCGGTATCGTGGTTGTGGTCGTGCTCATTGTACTTGCGGTGATGTTCCTCAAACCGGGGGCGAACCAGCAGGCAACCGAGACAGCACCGGCAACGACGACGACACAGCCGGCAACAACCACCGAGCAGCCAGCGACGACCCAGCAGCCCGCAACGACAGACCAGTCGGCGACACCGCCTGCAACAACCACGCAGCCGTCGACGACGCAGCCTGCGACGAGCCCGTAATCGCCCGATAGCGCCCGGCGCCGAAAACGAAATCACCCACGGGCGGCGCCCGTGGGTGATCTTTATCCGGATTGCGAAAGCGAGGTGGCGACGGGATGTCGCCCCGTTCGCGAGCTAGGCCCGCGCTATTTCCTCACCACGGCTTGAATATTGGAAGGCATCATCGAATCGATCTTGTGATCGTCGGTGTATTTCCACGTCGTATCGTACTGCTGGGTAATGAAGACGTCGAAGAACCGGGCCGAGCGCGCCATGAGTTCGATGAACGGGCGCGCCAGCGGAAACACGTCGCACTGCAGGAGAATGCGCTGCATCAGGATGCCGATCGTCTCGAACGGCATGCTCGAGCCGCGCAGGTCTTCGATCTCGCTCCAGTCCTTGAACAGCATCTTGAAGGAGAAGGGCGTGAAGTGGAAATAGTTCTCGGGCCCCTCGTGGAAGGAGAACACCGCCGAGGCAGAGATGATCAGCTTGCCGTTCGGCTTCAGGATCCGGCGCATGTCGTCGATCAGCCGCTGCGGATCGGGAACATGCTCGAGCAGGCCGGTACAGAGCACGATGTCGTAGCTTTCGCTCTCGATCGCATCGAGATGGTAATGCGTGTCGACGACGAGATCGGCCTTCTTGCGATCGGACTTCGAGACGAGGAACGAGTTCGGGAAAAACTCAGTATAGTCAACGTCTTCGGTGTGAACGATGATCGTGCGCTTGTTCGAAGCATTTTCCTGGCATAGCCGCACCAGGTTCTTCGTCGAAAGCTTTCCCCCGAAGTAGTTCTTTCGCGAGAGCTTTTGCCAGCGCGTGCGTTTCGCCCGCTGTTCCTTGCCGCTGAGTTCCGGGGAAGTCATTTCCGTCATGGATTACCCGCCTTTGTTTTGTGGCGCTGGCATATCTTATCGGCGGTAAGCATTGCAAGCGCCATGACTGTCAGTACTGGATTGGCGTAGCCGTAGGAGGTGAAGACCGAGGCGCCCGCCGCGTAGAGGTTGTCGACGCCGTGCACCCGGCCATCGCGATCGATGACGGACATGTCGGCCGAGCGGCCCATGCGCGTCGTGCCCATGAAATGGGAATGGATGCCGGTGATGTCCCAGGGCTTGCCCACCGGCGGCAGCGTCGGGATCAGCTTGCCGATATTGTGGCGCAACAGCAGCCCCGAGAGCTCGTCGAGAAATTCGCGGATCGATGCCTGGTCCTCTTCGGTCAGCGACCAGCGTACCACGCCCTTCGGCAAGCCATGGGGATCGCGCGCCTCGCTCAGTTCGACCCTATGCTCGGCATTGGGATGCTGATCGAAGAAACCGCGCACGACGAGGATCGAGCCGCCCGGCCCGAGCAACCCCATCTTGCCGATGACGTTGAAGGCGACCTGGCCGACAACCGCCAGCGCCGAGGTCAGGCGACGACGCAAGGTCGATTGGGGGCGATCGCCGCCCTCGCCGGCAGCCACCACGTGCTGCGCATGTTCGAGAAGCTTGAGCCCGATCGATTCAAACCGTGGCGAAAACTGAACATAATGGTTCAGCTGGTCTCGCTTCTGACCCTTGCGCACGCCGACACCGAAGCGCAGCGAGCTGCTACCGCTCTTGTGGTCGCTGAACAATGGCCCTGCCGTCTTGACCGTCTTGAACAGGTGAATACGCCCGACATTCGCTTTCGGATGGGTCGAAAAGAAGCGGCCGATATTGTCGTTTGCCAGAAACCCGCCCTGGCGGCTGTTCAGCATGATGCGCGGGTTTTCAAGCCCGCCGGCGCAAAGCACGAATTCCGGGGCGGTAAGCTCCACGGTCCGCCCCTCGCCGATCGCCGCCCGCACTGCGCCGACGCGATCTCCCGCGGCGGTCGGGATCACCCGCAGCACCCGGCAATTGTAGACGATGGTGAGATCAGGGTTCTTGCCCGCAAGCGCCTTCAGATAGTCCTGACCGTTGAAGGCCGGGCGGCTCCACTGGAACCGCTTGACCGAGACCGCCGGGTCGGAGACGAATTCCCGCCAAGGCGTCGCGCCGCCGTCATAGGCGGGCACCCGGTCGATATCGTCGATCGGCTTCAGTTGTAAGAGCTCGATCGCCTGCTGGTAGTACCCGTCGAGTTCCGCCCGCTCCAGCGGCCAGTCGTTGCCCGACGTCAGGTCGACATCTTCAAGCGGCGCGACGCGCCCGGACCAGAGGTTGGTCGCCCCGCCGATCTGGAATGAAAGCCCGAACGGTTCCTGGTTGGCGATCTCGAAGAAGGGCGAGCTGTCGGAGTTGACGAGGTTGTCGCCGGTTTCAAGCAACGTGACCTTCAAGCCCTCGGCCAGAAGCCGCGTCGCCATGGCGCAGGCCGCAGCCCCCGATCCGACGATCAGCACATCGGAGCCGATCGCCTGCAGCGCCTCGTCGCTGCACGCGCGCGCGTCAATAATATTCCTGGTGTCCGTCATCGCTGCTGCACTTCCACCCGCGGTTTCAGATGCCGGATGTTCCGACTTTGTTACCGTCATAGCTAATTGAGCAAAGCGGGCAAGCGCGCTCGTCGATATAAT
This sequence comes from Ensifer sp. ZNC0028, assembly GCF_000799055.1. Taxonomy (NCBI): domain Bacteria; kingdom Pseudomonadati; phylum Pseudomonadota; class Alphaproteobacteria; order Hyphomicrobiales; family Rhizobiaceae; genus Ensifer; species Ensifer sp. ZNC0028. Next base: position 2,821 of record NZ_JTLA01000175.1, on the reverse strand, counting down.
CAGGGAAAACCCGCCCGTGCGGCCGGCGGAGGGCCGTGGTCACACGTCGGCCCGATCTCGCAGAAAGTCATTTGCCCTTCCCGAAACATAGGAAGCCAGCCCGCCAAGCCTGATTGGTCAGAGGCTGCCGCGCGGCCGGCCGCCTCCGGCACCAGCTGTTGGCCAGCCCACCACCCTGTTCCCTTCTGGCTTGCCGGTGCTATGAATTCAGCACCACCCGTGGAGCCCTGAATGCGCGTCGTCTTCCTCTGTTCGCTGCTGCTTCTTTCCTCTTGCATCCCGCACATTCCGGAAGAGGTTCTCGATGCAGGGTGGTGCCGAGACATGGCAGGGGCCAAGGCCAAGGCGACCGGCAAGGGGCGGGAAAACCTTGCTGCGGCAATGATCAAGCATGACTGCGCGGCCAAGCTCGCCGCGCCAGTCCCCCAGTGAGCCGATTGTCCTTGGACCCAACGTTCATCGGCCACCGGTTGCTGCGGGAAAAGAGGCCCGCCGAAGCGGGCCTCAATTGTGTTTGATCATCACCGGGTAGCCGACCGGCATCTGCCAGAGCGAGATGTCGGCGATTTCCGGCTTCTTCATGCCTTCTTCCGCTTCCGCGCCGATGTCGCGCAGCATGCGATCGGAGAGGTGGCTGATCTGGTTGAGCGTTCGCTGACGCCTCCAGACGGCACGGAGGAAAGCACCGACCGTGCGGCGGAAGCCGAACGTTCGAAACAAGTCGTCCATGATCGCCGGCAAGGTGCCGGCGGCGTTCAAGTGCAATTCGCGCATGATTGTTTCCCGCCGCGCAAAGCGGTCGGGCCTTCTAGATTATAGATGCGCACGGACACGGAAATACGTTCCGGGAGCCGGTCACATCAAGTCAAAATGGAAAATACGAAAAAGCGGAACGTGGGCGGCGCTTATGCGCCAAAGTAACCCATAGCATTGCGGCGTGGTCGTCGTGACGAGCATGCCACTCCACCAGAGGCAAGCATCTGCACAAAATTGATCTTCATCGTATGCCTCCTCTAGTTTGAGTTCCGATTTGGCGAAAATTACACGAGTTTACTTCCCCGGCAAGAGGACAATCTGCAGGAGCAGGATTGAAGACGCACCTGTTGCATGACGGCAACAGGTGGATCTTGCGGGATGACAAAGCCCCCGCCCGGCCGCGCCATGCCCGCAAGCCCAGCCTTTACCAACCCGGCCAAGGAACCATTCCTGACGGCGCCTTGACTATCCCTGGTTGCATGCGAAAGATGTCCGTCGGGACGATTGAACCGAAGCAACGGGGGAACAGAAATGTCGACGGGAAAGTGGAACGGCACGCTCCTTGCGTTCACAGTAGCGGCCACAACCGCAACGGCGGCACCGGCGTCAGCAGAGGCCTACGCGCTTTATCGCGGCATGACGACCACCCTTCCGGCCGGCGCCGTGTCCTGGGTCGCCGCGAACTTCGGCGTCAGCGGCTCGCCGCCGATGCTGACGTTTTTCCACTTCGCCAGCGACGATGCGGCGCGCCTGGCCATGCCGTCGGCCCAATGTATCGTGAAAGTTGATATTGGTGCCGTGGTAAACCCGTCACCCGGCGCGACAGCGCAGATCGGTGACGCCGATATCCAGGTCAATGCGGCGCATGCTGACCAACCGCTTGCGTTTCCGTGGACGGCGACGTTCGACAACAATCCGGCCGGTCACTGGGCGATAGCAAAGACGGTCCTGGTGTCGCCGACCAGCAATGCTGCGGCCAGCCGGGTCGCTGCGGCGGGCTTCAAGAGCCTTGCGACCGCCCCCGGTTCGGGCGTGACCGTCATCAACGGACGCTATCCCAACTGCACCGTCGATTGACTGGGCCTGCTGACCTCGAAAGCATGGCGGCAACGCAAGCCTGACGGCGCTGGCGGTCCGGCCGCACAAGTGGCCTCAAGGTTGTCGCGCCGACCGATATGCCTCCGATACGCTGCCTTGCGGCCCGCTCTTGAGGAGCCTTGATCCAGCCCGTATGGAACAGGCATCAATTCGGCTCAGACCAGACGGATGTTTTCCATGAATTTCGACGCTCAGGACCTCAACGGCGCCTGCCACTGCAAGACGGTTCGCTTCAATGTTCGGCTAAAGAATGGTCTTCATACGGCCCGCCGCTGCACCTGCTCCTACTGCCAGCTGAAGGGCGCGGTTGCCGTCTCGGCGGCCAAGGACGGCGTGACCGTGCTTTCGGGCGGCGAGGCCCTGACCAGGTATCAGTTCAACACACATGCAGCAGAGCACTTCTTTTGCTCGAAATGCGGCATCTACACCTTTCACAAGCCACGCTCCAACCCTGATTTCTATGGCGTCAACGCAGCCTGCCTGGAGGGTGTAAGCCCCTTTGATTTTGAAGAATTGCCGGTCAACGACGGCATCAATCATCCGATGGACACCAAGGGCTCGACCGGCCCCCGGCTCGCCGGAACCCTGCGCTATTTTCCGGCCAAGTGATTCACGCGTCTTGCAAGACATGGCAGCGACGGCGACCCAGCCGTCGCACGTGTCGAGCGAGACGTTGAGCGCGGCAACAGCAGTATCGTCGCTTGCTTAGCGAAAGACCAATCACGCTGGCGTAGTCCTGTTCTCGCGATCCCATCCGCCGCCCGCCCCGCGGGCCAGCAGGGCGCGCCCTCCATTGGGCTCGCAAGATCGAACCGGCTTGTTTTAAGAACGAAAAACGCGCGGCGACATTGGCCCGGGAGCCCGAGCATACGAGATCGTCAACAGTGTATGAATTCTAATCTAATCAGCGCTTTAGGAGAAGTTTTGGTGGGTGATCACGGGCTCGAACCGTGGACCCGCTGATTAA
>NZ_JTLA01000174.1:0-2204 GCF_000799055.1 Ensifer sp. ZNC0028 | reverse complement strand
CTCGCCGAGCCGCGTCGGCATCGGCTCGACGGGAAAGGTCGGCGCTGCCGAGAGGCGGGTATGCGGTTGCGGCAGGAAGCCGTGACGGGAGAGGATGGTGACCTCGCCGGCAAAGCCGTTGTCGCGAAGCTGCAGCAGGCGGTCGACCACCCGAACACCACTTCCGAGCAGCACAGTGTGGCGCGGCACGACGAGACGGCGCGCGCGCACTAGCGGCTTTTCCTCGTCGGCAACTTCCATCTCACCGCGACGCAGGCCAAAACCGGTCGCGAGCACAACGGCGTCACATTCCACCGTCGCGTTCTCCTGCACCACCAGAAAGCGCCCATTGGCCTGTTTGCGAAGACCAAGCACCGCCTGACAGGAGAGCTGCATCGAAATATCCGGCCGGCGCGTCAGCGCCTCGGAGAAGCGCTGATAGACATAATCGCTGAAGATGCTCTTCGGCACGAAGATCTGCTGGAACCCGGGAATGGCCGCCGGCACGGCGGCGCGAAACTCGGCATTGGCCGCCAGCCAGTCGTTGAAGTCTTCGGGCTGACCGGCGGCCACTGAAAGATCACGAACACGACTGTTGAGGATTTCACCGCTCTGGGCGGTGGCCAACACCTGGCCGCCACTGATCGTCGGTTGCGGGTCGAAGAGATGGACGTGAAAGGCGGCCCGCACGGACTTCATCAGGGCGATAGCCATCATCACGCCGGAAAAACCGCGGCCGACGATGGCGATATGCGGCTTGCCCCTGGGGGCCCCTTCCGTCGGAGACGTCTTGGCAAACAATCCATGGACAGTCATGTGCACTCTCCTATGGCCGGCCTCGCCGGCAAAGTTTGAAATGCATGGCTGTTTCGGTCCTCAACGCAGACACCGACCGAATTGTAAGGCTATCGGCGACCACCCGCAGGGTCGCGCGAAGATATCGTCCGCCGCATCGACGGTCGAGCCCGTATGTCCTATCCCGGCTGGCCTGGCACCTTGGCACATGCGCATCCCTAGACGGTATACTCTATAAACTTTGTGCGTTATTAGAGCGTGAAACGGCGCAGACATCAAGGGCCGCGTGGCAATGGCCGCCCGAAGCGGTCTCCGGCGTCACACTCTGGGGCGGTCAGGCCACGCCGTTTGGCAAGGGCAACCGCTCCGAAAGCTCGCCCGGCTGGCCGCGAGTGGTCTCGCGGCGCGAAATGCCGTTCAATACCCTCAACAGGTCATAACCATGCGACCAGCGGCCATAGCCACTGGCGATGTTGATATGGCCGGCATGGCCGAGATCGATGAGGCGACTGCCCCAGCGGGTCGAAAAATGGCGCAGGCGGTCGAAGGGCATATAGGGGTCGTTCAGGCTTCCAACGACAAGGCTCGAAAAAGGCAACGGCAGGTCCGGCATCGACCCGAAGTCGATGGCGCCCGGATGAAGCCGATCGGTCGGACCGAGATCGCACGGTGCGACGAGCAAGGCGCTACGCACCTGCCGGGCGAGCGGGCGCCGTACCAGATTGGCGACCAGAAGGCAGCCGAGGCTGTGTGCCACCAGATCGACGGTACCATGCCGGAAGATCTCGTGTTCGAGCCTGTCGCGCCAGAGATCGAGCCTTGGTCGGTCCCAGTCGTCCTGTTCGACGAGGACGGCGTGCGGATTGTCATTCAGCCAATGGCGCTGCCAATGGCCGCTGTTCGATCCGAACAACCCGGGAATGATGAGCGTTGTTGCCATGACATCAACCGCTTACGAGAATGTTTCAAAGTGACGGTCGCGCATTCTGCCCCGCCCGGTTCGTAGCTCGATTATGGAAGAGCGAAATGCAGCGCGTAAGCAAGGAACATTCAATATCTATAAATTCTATAGCATAACTTTTCAGTCGCATCGTTCACGCGCCATCATTTTAGATGTCAGGCATGGAACAATCTTGGGAGCAGAGTGTTTCTATTGACGCGGTCAGAAGCGAAATCAGTTTCTCTTACGGCCGCCGAAGCGTCAAAAATTTGCGTTGTTGGAGCCCATGAAATTGGTAGTTTGGCGCCGAAAGATACCGGCGCTCAAACAAGCCGGCCAACCGGCGGTTTGAAGATCGGTTTGGATGAGGGGATAGCGCAGCCGCTCGCGGCTGCGGGGCCAAGAGGTGACCGAAAGGTGACGGAGCGACGCAATGGGAACCGGTGGCGATTTCGCCAGCCGAGTGTTTTGCCTGGATTTGGATTGTCGC
>NZ_JTLA01000017.1:0-75577 GCF_000799055.1 Ensifer sp. ZNC0028 | reverse complement strand
GTTGTCGCCAAAGGCCTTTCTCTTCGACGAGCCGATGGCCGGCATGGGGCCGGAGGGCTCGAAGCGGCTGACCTCCTTCCTCGACGGTTTGCGCCACGAAGCGCCGATGCTCCTGGTCGAGCACGATATGGATGCGGTCTTTGCGCTGGCGGACCGCATTTCCGTGCTGGTCTATGGCCGCATCATCGCGTCGGGCACGGTCGATGAAATCCGCAGCGATCCCGAAGTACGACGGGCCTATCTGGGAGAAGCCGCGTGAGCCTGCTCGAACTCAAGGGCCTTGAAACCTTCTACGGCGCGTCACAGGCGCTCTTCGGCGTCAACCTCGATGTGCGCGAGGGCGAGGTCGTCGCGCTCATGGGCCGCAATGGCATGGGCAAGACGACGACGATCAACTCGATCCTCGGGCTCGTGCGCCCGCGCTCGGGCGCAATCAGCTTTGCGGGCAAGACGATCTCCGGCCTGCGTCCGCACCGGATCGCCAGGCTCGGCCTCGGCCTCGTGCCCGAAGGACGGCGCTGCTTTCCCAATCTCACCGTCATGGAGAACCTCGTCGCCACCGCCCGCGGCAACGGATGGACCTTCGAGAAGGTGACCGCGCTCTTCCCGCGCCTCGGCGAACGGCGCGACCAATATGCCAACACACTCTCTGGCGGCGAGCAGCAGATGCTGGCGATCGGCCGGGCCTTGATGACTAATCCCAGCCTGCTCATTCTCGACGAGGCAACAGAGGGACTTGCGCCTGTCATCCGCCAGGACATCTGGTCGGCCATCCGCACACTGAAGGCGGCAGGGCAATCGATCCTCGTCGTCGACAAGACGCTTTCCGAACTTTTGCCTGTTGCCGACCGCTGCTTCGTGCTCGAAAAGGGCGCGACCGTTTTCGAAGGCGCGCCGGCAGCGCTGACGCCTGAACTTCAGGACCGTTATCTCGGCGTTTGATCTGTCGCTCAAGCCGAGGGAATGCCACCGCCGAGCACGGTGGAGTAGGCCGCGGTATCGATGTTGCCGCCCGAGATAACGCAGACGATGTTGCCCTTGAGATCCGGCCGGGCGGTTGCGGCCGCGAGCGAGGCGGCCCCGGCTCCCTCAGCGACCACCTTTGCTTTCTTGAAGAGCAGCCGTATCGCGTCGCACACCTGCGCCTGGCTGACAGCAATCGCCCCATCGATCAGGTCCCGCGCGACCGGCCAAATCTGCGGCACGAGCGATGGCGCACCGATGCTCTTGATAAAGGACGAGCGGGTTTCGATCGTCACGATCTGCCCGACCTCAAGAGCTGCCGAAACCGGCGCGGCGCTGTCATCCTCGACGGCAAAGACACGGCAACGACTGGAAGCGGCCTTGATGGCGCTGGCCACCCCGGTGGTCATGCTGCCGCCGCCAAAGGGCGTCAACACGACATCCACCTCGGGCAGGTCCTCGAGGATTTCCATGCCGATGGAGCCGTTGCCGGCCAGCACCGCCTGGTCGGTTACCGGATTAATCAACAGCTCCGGCGCGTCCGGGCGATCGGCGCCAGTGATGTAATCCCACCAGGTCTCGGCACTGACGAAACGTACTTCGCCGCCAAGCGCACGGACACCGTCGATCTTGGTCTGCGGCGCGCCGCGATACATGTAGGCAACCATGGGCACGCCGATAAGGCGTGCCGCCCAGGCCATGCCATAAGCCATGTTACCGGAACTGGTGACTGCGGCGCCGTTTTTCAGATCGGCCGGATCGCGCGACAAGACGGCGTTCAGGGCGGGACGGAGCTTGAAGGCGCCGATCGGAGACAGCGTCTCCAGCTTGAGAAAAATCTGGCGGTCTGGGAGCCCAAGGTCGAGCCTGACCAGGGGCGTGCGCGCGAAATGCGGCGCGATGCGTTTGCGGGCATCGGCGATTTCGTCCGAGGTCGGGCGGCGTGGCGCAGTCATGGCTTAAGTCCCCCGTTCGCCGTCCTCTCGCCCCAGGGCACAGTAGCTCTGAACGAACGCTGCGGGCGGCTACCTCAGTACGCGTCTGAACGAGAAAGCAGCGGGCGACAATGCCGCCCGCTGCGCTGCAATCCATCAGGTCACGGCTGCACGGACCGCGAAGCGCGCATCCTGCCATGCACCGGCCTTGAGGATGTCTTCCAGGATTTCGACCGCCTGCCAGACGTCGGCATAGCTGACATAGAGCGGCGTGAATCCGAAGCGCATCGTCGTCGGTGCACGGAAATCGCCGATGACGCCGCGGGCAATGAGCGCCTGCATGATTTCGTAGGCGTTCGGGTGTTTGAACGACACCTGGCTTCCACGCTTCGTCCCATCGCGTGGGCTTTCGAGTTCCAGCCCAAATGCACCGCATTTCGCCTCGACCAGCGCAATGAAGAGGTCCGTGAGGCCGATGCTCTTTTCGCGCAGTGCCTTCATGTCAACCGCGTCCCAGACGTCGAGCGCGCCCTTCAGTGCCCGCAGCGACAGGATCGGCTGCGTGCCGCAGAGGAAACGTCGAATGCCCTCGCCGGCGGCATAGTGCTTTTCGAAGGCGAAGGGACGGGCGTGCCCCCACCAGCCGCTAAGCGGCTGGCGGATATCGCCGTGGTGGCGGATGGCGGCATAGATGAAGGCGGGGGCGCCGGGGCCACCGTTCAGGTACTTGTAGGTGCAGCCGACAGCGAAATCGACATTGGCGCCATCGAGATCAACCGGCAGGGCGCCGGCCGTATGGCAAAGGTCCCAGATGACCAGCGCGCCGTGTTCGTGCGCCTTGCGGGTCAGCGCCGCCATGTCGCGCAGCTCGCCGGACTTGTAGTTGACGTGGTTGACGAGAACCACGGCGACGCTGCCGTCGATCAGGTCCTCGATGTCAGGCGCATCGACGCCCTCAAGGCGCAGCGAAGCGCCGGGACGCGTCGAGACCACGCCTTCGGCCATGTAGAGATCGGTCGGGAAGCTGCCGCCTTCGCTGACGATCACCGAACGGTCGGGGCGAAGCGCCATCGCCGCATGGAGCGCCTTGTAGATGTTGATCGAGGTGGTGTCGCAGACGACCGTCTGACCGGCGGCCGCCCCGATCAGCCGACCGACCCGGTCGCCAAGCGCAAGCGGCATCTCGAACCAGCCGGCGGTGTTCCAGCTGCGGATGAGGTCCTGGCCCCATTCCTCCGTCGCGGCCTTGCGCAATTCGTCGAAGGCAGCCGTCGAAGCGACGCCGAGCGAGTTGCCGTCGAGATAGATGAGGCCTTCCGGCAGGATGAAACGCTCGCGCATCGGGCCGAGCACGTCGGCCGCATCCATGGCCTTGATCGCAGCAAAATCGGGAACAGCATTCATGAAGGTGGTCCTTGTCTATTCGCGAACGGTTTCGCGGGCGGGCGCCGGCCCGCGGCTTCGCTTGAGGCTCGGAAGCGCCAGCATGGCGAGAACGAAGAGGCCGGTCGCCAGTTTCAGGTCCGGCGGCGGCATGCCGGCGGCCAGGCAGAAGGAGACGAGCTGGTAGTAGACGATCGCGCCGACAAAGGGGGCGGCAAGCTGGCGCGCCACGCTCTGCTTGCCGACGATCGCTTCACCGATCATCAGCGCCGCAAGGCCGTTGATGAGGATGCCGAGGCCCATGTTGACGTCGGCAAAGCCCTGCGACTGCACCATCAGCGCGCCGCCTGCGGCCGAAAACGCACCGGCAAGCCCGACGCCGCCGATCGTCGCCAGCCAGACATTGATGCCTTGGGCTTCGGCCATGTCGGGGTTGGCGCCGACCGCGCGAACCGCGGTGCCCTTCTCCGTGCGGAAGAAATGGTAGAGCAGGAAGAAGACGATGAGGGCGATCAGCCCCGCAACCACGATCTTGCTTGCCGGGAAGCCCGGCTGCAGCCCCGGCGCCCAGTCGAACACCGTCGGCGCACCGAAAACGGAAAGGTTCGAGCGACCCATGATCCGGAGATTGATCGAATAGAGCATCGTCATCATCAGGATGCCGGCAAGCAGCGTGTGGATCCGGAACCTGAGATGGATGAAGGCCGTACAGCAGCCGGCGAGGAACCCGGCGAGAAGCGCGATGGCGATCGCGGCGAGCGGCGACATGCCCGCCGCCATCAACACGCCGCAGACGCAACCGCCGAGGGGAAACGCGCCCTCGCTGGTCAGATCCGGAAAGCTCAGCATGCGGAACGGGATCATGATCCCGAGCACGACGAAGGCGAGGATCAGGCTCTGCGCCAGGGTAACGGGAACGAGCGAGATGAAGCTCGCGACGGTGTTTTGAATGATATCCATGATCGTCAGCTCGCCAGGAACATGCGGTCGGTTTTGACGGAGAAGTGGCCAATCAGATCCGGCACGGTCGTCTGCGCCTTTTCCTTGCCATCGATCTCGAGGCGCACGCGCCCGGCATCGAGCATGATGACCTTGTGACCGAAGTCGACGGCATGCTGCATGTTGTGCGTCACCATCAGCGTCGTCAGCTTCAAGGCTTCGACCGCACGGATCGTCGCCTGCATGACGATATCTGCCGTGCGCGGATCAAGCGCTGCGGTGTGTTCGTCGAGCAGCAGCAGTTCCGGCTCGCCGCCGACCGCCATGATCAAGGACAGCGATTGCCGCTGGCCGCCGGAAAGCAGCTCTACGCGCGTGTCGAGACGGTTCTCGAGGCCGAGCCCGAGGAGCGACAGGCGTTCCCTGTAGGTGGCAAGCCGTGTGGCATTCAGCCCGCGCCGCAGGGTGCGCTTGTTGCTGCGCAGTTCGGCAAGCAGCATGTTTTCGGCCACCGTCATCGAGGCGGCGGTGCCGCGCATCGGGTCCTGGAACACGCGGGCAAGCCGCATGGCGCGCTTGTGCACGGGCGTTGCGGTCACATCGTCGCCGTTGATGACGATCTGGCCGGTATCGAGCACCAATGCACCCGAAATGGCGTTGAGCATGCTGCTCTTGCCGGCGCCGTTGGAACCGATGACAACGCCGAATTCGCCCGTGGCAAGGCTGAGATTGAGGCCGTCGAGCGCGACCTTTTCGTCCGGCTGCCCCTTGTAGAAGACTTTGCGGGCCGATCTGATTTCCAGCATTGGCTCCCCCTTAACTTATGAAATGACGGCGCTTGGGGCGCCGTCACTGAAGAGACAAGACGGAGATCAATCGACCACGCAGTTGCATTCGGTCGCAAGCGCTGCCGGCACTTCGATACCGAAGGCGGCGGCCGCCTTCTTCGAGATCAGCGGCGCGTGATCTTCATAGGCCGGACGCGACGGCGCGATCGTCTTCGGGTCTGCACCCTTGAGGATCTGGGCAGCGATCTTGCCGGCATTGACGCCGACCTGCTCGTAGTTGACCGCAAAGCTTGCCGGCACGACGCCGTCACGCACGGCACCGTCGTCGGAGTTGACGATCGGGATCTGTGCTTGGCGCGCGGCTGCCGAAACGGCGCCGATCGCCGGCTGCAGCAGGTTGGATGCGGGCGTGTAGATCACGTCGGCCTTGCCGGCGAAGGAGGCGATGCGCTGCTGGATGTCGTTGACGTTGTCGACGCCGACCTCGACGACCTCGAAGCCTGCAGCAGGGGCCGCTTCCTTGATCTTGTCGAGCAGGGCCTGGTCGTTCGCTTCACCCGGATTATAGGGCACGCCGAAACGCTTGGCGTTCGGAAGCAGCTTGTGCGTAAAGGCCATGACGGCGGCCACGTCCTGAAGGTCGGTCGCACCGGTCATGCCGTCGTCACCGGCTTCCCAGGACGGGACGAGCTTGGCGGCCACCGGGTCGGTAACGGCCGAGAAGACCACCGGAATGCCGGAGCCCGCGAGCGCCTTCTTGGCGATCTGCGAGACCGGCGTGGTGATCGTATAGACCAGCTTCGGCTGTTCGGCCTGCAGCTTGGCGATCATCTGCGGAACCAGCGAGGCGTCGAAATTGGTGTGGCTCTCGGTGTAGACGACATCCTTGCCTTCGACGAAGCCGTTTTCGGCCAGCGCCTTCTTGAAGCCGGCGATCGACGCATTCAATTGCGGATGCTCGCCGAAATTGGCAATGCCGATGCGGATCGGATCGGCAGCAGCCGCGCCCAGTCCCCATGCCATTGCGCCGGCGACAACCAATCCCGAAAGCCACGTGCTCTTAAGCCTGCTCATACATCCCTCCCAGAATTTGACGAGCGTTACCGCCCTCCTCGGCGGCTTGCGCGGATCATGGGACCGCTCCGGGCTCTTGTCAAATTAATATATATATTTTCATTCGAGGCGCTGAACTATATATATTTGCCTCGACCCGAGTGTGGGCGCTAAGGGAACTTGGATGCAAGACCAAGAACAGTCGACCAAGACGGAATCGGCCTACCGGCTGCTGCGCCGCGACATCCTTGCGACACGGCTGAAGCCGGGCGCGCCGATGAAGCTGAGCACGCTGCGAGAGAGCTACGGCATCGGCTGGACGCCGCTTCGCGAGGCCCTCTCGCGGCTGGAGGCGGAAGGGCTGGTGACGGCCATCAGCAATCGCGGCTTTGCCGTTGCTCCGGTGTCACGCGAAGAACTCGACGACCTCACCCGCGCCCGCCTTGCAGTCGAATTGCCGCTGCTCATCGAATCGATCGAGAACGGCGACAGCGCCTGGGAATCCGCCGTGGTCACGGCACACTACCGGCTGTCGCGCTGCAAGGTTTCCGTCGAGCGCTTCTCCGAGAGCGAAGTCGACGAGTGGGACGAAAAACATGCCGGCTTTCATGCGGCTCTCATCAGCGCTGCAAGATCGCGCTGGCTCGCTCGCTTTCAGGCAACGATCTCCGACCAGCTTCGCCGTCACCACCGCTTCTTAAGCCTGGCGCCGACGATGCGGGCCGCTGCCGGTATGAGTGCAGGCTACGAGGAAGCCGTTGCCGCGCTTGAGGACGCCATGGCGATCGAGCACCATACCGAGCTGATGGAGGCAGCACTCGATCGCGATATCGAGCGTGCCCGCACCCTTATGGCCGAGCACATCGGCTTTACCGTCAACGTCTATGTCCAGTCCGAGGATGGCGGTCGCGCGTCGCCATCGCTCGCCCAGGCCGTGCCCGGCCTTGCGTCCAAATGACGGCCCGTGACAACCTGTCCAAGACCTGCTTACCTCTCTAAAAGCAGAAAAACGAAAGAGCCGCTGATTTGCGGCTAAGGGTTGGAAGCGGACGCTGGGAATGATGGGTGAAGACAAGTTCGACACCTCGCCGGAATGGGTGGATGGCGAGACCAAGGCGCTCGAGGCTCCGGGCGATCACCGCGCAGAGCTCAGGCTATGGCTGCGTCTTCTGACCTGCTCGACGCTGGTCGAAAGCGAAATCCGTCGGCGGCTGCGGGAAGACTTCGATTCGACCTTGCCGCGTTTCGACCTGATGGCCCAGCTCGAGCGCGCGCCTGACGGCATGGTGCTTGGCGAGGTCTCCAAGCGCATGATGGTCTCGCCCGGCAACATCACGGTGCTGGTGGAGCGGCTGACCGAGAGCGGCCACATCAACCGTACGACGCTTCCGACCGATCGGCGGGTTCAGATCATCGCCCTTACCCCCTTCGGCCGCGCCGAATTCGAGAAGATGGCGGCAAGGCATGCCGATTGGATCTCGGACCTGTTCGCCGGCCTTCCGGCCAAGGACGGCGGCGTGCTGATGGATGAGCTTGCCACGCTCAAGCGGTCGATCATCGCCTCGCTTGGCCGAAACTCCTGAGGCCGCGCGCCTCGCCCCTTCCTATCCTCCCTTGCCTTCTGCCGCACCGGCCTTGAAGCGATTCGACGGCGCTTGCCTGCGCTGCAAAAGCCGGCGTCGGCGTCCCGTCTGCTCAAAACAATTTTAAGCTTGAAATTTCCCCGGAACGAGTCCACCCTGCTTGCAACAGTCCGGCATGGCCGCTTGCGCCAGCTCGACGGTGACGCGCGCAGCCGGAACTCGGGAGGAGAACGACATGCGGATCGTCTGTATCGGTGGCGGACCTGCCGGCCTCTATTTTGCGCTGCTGATGAAGCGGCAGCATCCGGAACACCACGTCACGGTGGTCGAACGGAACCGCGCCTTCGACACCTTCGGCTGGGGGGTGGTCTTCTCGGACGCCACCATGCAGTCGATGCGGCAATGGGACCCGGAAACGGCCGAGGCGATCGAGGTTTCCTTCAACCATTGGGACGATATCGAGCTGGTCTTCAAGGGCCGCAAGATCCGCACGACCGGCCACGGCTTCGTTGGCATCGGCCGCAAGAAGATGCTCAACATCCTCCAGGAACGCTGCCTCGAACTCGGCGTCGAGCTGCTGTTCGAGCAGGACGTGGAAAGCGACGAGCAGTTCGCCGATGCGGACCTCATCATCGCCTCCGATGGCGTCAACTCAAGGATCCGCAACAAATACGCCGACGTTTTCAAGCCCGACATGGTGATCCGGCCGAACCGCTATGTCTGGCTCGGCACCGACAAGAAGTTCGACGCCTTCACCTTCGATTTCCAGCGCACCGAACATGGCTGGTTCCAGGCGCATATCTACCGCTTCGACGAGAACACCTCGACCTTCATCGTTGAGACCTCCGACGACGTCTTCCGCGCCCATGGCCTCGACCAGATGGACCAGGATCAGTCGATCGCGTTCTGCGAAAAGCTCTTTGAAGGCACGCTCGACGGCCACAAGCTGATGACCAATGCGCGGCACTTGCGCGGCTCGGCCTGGCTGAACTTCGGCCGGCTGATCTGCGAGAAATGGGGCCATTTCAACGGGCGCAGCCACGTCGTTCTGATGGGTGACAGCGCCCACACCGCCCATTTTGCCATCGGCTCGGGCACCAAGCTTGCGATCGATGACGCGATCGAGCTCACGCGCCAGTTCGACATTCTCGGCCACGACAAGGCGAACATCCCGGCCGTGCTCTCGGCTTACGAAGAGGTGCGCCGCGTCGATGTCGCCCGCATCCAGAATGCCGCCCGCAATGCCATGGAATGGTTCGAAGTGGTCGGCACGCGCTATGCCGACACACTTGAGCCCGAGCAGTTCATGTACTCGATGCTGACCCGCTCGCAGCGCATCAGCCACGAGAACCTGCGCCTGCGCGACAAGGACTGGCTCGAGGGTTTCGAGCGCTGGTTTGCCGAGCGCGCCGGTGTCGAGCCCGCGGCGAATGGGGCGGTTCCGCCGCCGATGTTTACGCCGTTCAGGCTTCGCGGCCTGACACTGAGGAACCGCATCGTCGTTTCGCCGATGGCGATGTATTCGGCGACCGACGGCGTGCCGAACGATTTTCATCTCGTCCATCTCGGCGCGCGCGCCATGGGCGGTGCCGCCCTCGTCTTCCCGGAAATGACCTGCGTGTCGGCCGATGCCCGCATCACGCCCGGATGCCTGGGGCTCTGGAACGACGAGCAGACCCAGGGCTTCAAGCGCATCGTCGACTTCGTGCACCAGCAGACGCCCGCCAAGATCGGCATCCAGCTCGGCCATGCCGGCCGCAAGGGTGCGACGAGGGTCGCCTGGGAGGGGATCGACCAGCCCTTGGACGAAGGCGCATGGCCGCTCATCTCCGCGTCCGCCCTGCCCTACCTCAAGCATTCGGATACGCCGCGCGAAATGACGCGGGAGGATATGGACCGGGTCATCGGCGATTTCGTGCACGCCACCGAACGGGCCCGAGACCTCGGTTTCGATATTCTGGAGCTGCACGTGGCGCATGGTTACCTGCTGTCGAGTTTCCTGTCGCCGCTCACCAATCTGCGCACCGACGACTATGGCGGCGCCCATGCGGCTCGCGCCCGCTTCCCGCTCGAGGTGTTCCACGCAGTCCGTAAGGTCTGGCCCGAGGACCGGCCGATGTCGGTCCGCCTCTCGACCCATGACTGGCACGAGGGCGGCAACACGCCCGAGGATGCGGCAATCTTTGCCCGCCTGTTCAAGGAGGCGGGCGCCGACATGATCGACTGCTCCTCCGGCCAGGTGGTGAAGGAGGAAAAGCCGGTTTATGGCCGGCTGTTCCAGACGCCATTTTCCGACAAGATCCGCAACGAGATCCAGGTCCCGACCATCGCCGTCGGGGCGATTTCCGAAGCCGACCACGCCAACTCGATCATCGCCGCCGGTCGCGCCGATCTTTGCGCGATCGCCCGTCCGCATCTGGCCGACCCGTCCTTCGTCATGCATGAGGCGGCGAAGATCGGCTACGAGGAGCAGCCTTGGCCGAAACAGTACCATTCGGCTCGAGCGCAATATGTGAACAACCTGGCGCGCGCCGCAACGACGGCGGGCAAATCATGAGCAAGAGACACGCCCTCGTCACGGGTGCCGGAAGCGGCATTGGCAAGGCGATCGCGCTGGCGCTTGCCGCCGACGGCCATGTCGCCAGCCTCGCCGGCCGGCGCGCAGCACCACTTGAAGCCGTGCGGGACGAAATCCTTGCGGCCGGCGGACAGGCCCTCGTCCGTGCCGGCTTCGATGTGACCAACCCGGACGCAGTCGAGCAAGGCATTGCGGCCGCAATTGCCGAAGCCGGAGACATCGCTGTTCTCGTCAATTGCGCCGGCGAAGCGCCCTCGGCACCGTTCGAAAAGACCGACTTCGCGCTTTGGCAGCGGGTGCTTTCCATCAACCTCACCGGCGTCTACCTGGTGACGCAGGCAGCGCTTGCCTCCGTGCGGCGGGCCGGCAACGGCCGGATCGTCAACGTCGCGAGCACCGCGGGCCTCACCGGCTATGCCTATGTGTCGGCCTATTGCGCATCGAAGCACGGCGTCGTCGGCCTGACGCGTGCACTGGCGCTTGAGCTTGCCCGCACCGACGTCACCGTGAACGCCGTCTGCCCCGGCTTCACCGACACGCCGCTGATCGACGGTGCGCTCGATACGATCAGCGAAAAGACCGGCCGCTCGCGCGAGGAAGCGCGCGCCAGTCTTTCTCGCTCCAACCCACAGGGGCGCCTGGTGACGCCAGAAGAAGTCGCCCACACCGTCTCCTGGTTGGCATCGGAGCGAGCGACCGCAATCACCGGTCAGGCGGTCGCCGTCGCCGGCGGCGAAGTTCTCGGAGGATAGAGATGACAAATCCGATGCAGGCCAAGAAGCGCGCCTTCAAAGACCACAAGGCCAAGCACTTCCTGTTCGAGACGGATGCCGACGGGCGGGTCGCCACGATCACCCTCAACCGTCCGGAAAAGAAAAACCCGCTGACCTTCGAAAGCTACGAGGAACTTTGCGATCTTTTCCGCTCGCTTGCCCGCGCCAGCGACGTGCGCGCCGTGGTGCTGGCCGGCGCCGGTGACAACTTTTCTTCCGGCGGCGACGTCTTCGAGATCATCGAGCCCCTGACGCGCATGCCGATGCCCGATCTTCTGGATTTCACCCGCATGACCGGCGAACTGGTGCGCCAGATCCGCGCCTGCCCTCAGCCGGTCATAGCAGCGGTCGACGGCATCTGCGCCGGCGCTGGCGCCATTCTGGCCATGGCGTCGGATTTCCGCGTTGCAACGCCGGAGGCGAAGACGGCCTTTCTCTTTACCCGCGTCGGGCTGGCGGGTGCTGACATGGGCGCCTGCGGCATTCTTCCCCGCATCATCGGCCAGGGCCGCGCCGCCGAACTGCTCTTCACCGGCCGCGTGATGACTGCGACGGAAGGTAATGCCTGGGGCTTCTACAATGCCCTGCACGAGCGTCCGTCGCTGCTTACCGAAGCCCAGAAATTCGCACGCAATATCGCCGACGGTCCCTGGTTTGCCCATGCGATGACCAAGAAGATGCTCGACCAGGAATGGGCGATGGGCATCGACCAATTGATTGAATCGGAAGCGCAGGCGCAGGCGATCTGCATGGCGACCGGCGACTTCCGCCGCGCCTTCGAGGCCTTTGCCGCCAAGGCGAAGCCGGAATTCAAGGGGAACTGAGCATGGGTTCCCCTGATACCGCCCCAGGCGCACCGACCCGCGACCATCTCGACTGGCCGTTCTACGATGACAGCCACCGTGCGCTCGCTACGCAGCTCGATGCCTTCGTGGCCCGTGGCGGCCTCGGCGAAGTCGATCACGCCGATGTCGATGCCGCCTGTCGGCAGCTCGTCGCAGCACTCGGCGATGCAGGCGTGTTGCGCCATTGCGTGCCCTCAGCGTTCGGCGGCGTCAGCGAGGAGATCGACAGCCGGTCGCTCTGCCTCATCCGCGAGACGCTCGCCTACACAGACGGGCTTGCCGATTTTGCCTTCGCCATGCAGGGGCTCGGCACCGGTGCAATCAGCCTGTCCGGCTCCGAGGCATTGAAGCAGGCTGTCCTGCCCAAGGTCGCCCGCGGCGAATGGATCTCCGCCTTTGCGCTTTCCGAACCAGAGGCCGGCTCGGATGTCGCGGCGATGGCGTGCGCTGCGCGCCGCGACGGCGATCACTTCGTGCTCGACGGCGAAAAGACCTGGATATCGAACGGCGGTATCGCCGACGTCTATACCGTCTTTGCCCGCACTGGCGAGGCGCCCGGCACGCGCGGCATTTCGGCCTTCGTGGTTTTTGCCGACACGCCGGGCTTCACGATCGCCGAGCGCATCGAGACGATCGCGCCGCATCCGCTTGCCCGGCTTGCCTTCGACAATTGCCGCATCCCGGCCTCGCAGCTTTTGGGCGCGTCTGGCGAAGGCTTCAAGATCGCCATGCGCACACTGGACATCTTCCGCCCCTCCGTGGCTGCTGCCGCAATCGGCTTTGCCCGCCGCGCGCTCGACGAGGCGGTGGCGCACGCAAAGAGCCGCAAGATGTTCGGCGCGACTCTTTCGGATCTGCCGACGGCGCAAAGCACGCTCGGCGAGATGGCGACCGCGATTGACGCGGCAGCGCTGCTGACCGGCCGTACCGCCTGGCAGCGCGACGTGCAGAAGCGGCAGACGACCCGCGAAGCGGCAATGGCCAAGATGACGGCAACCGAGAATGCGCAATGGGTGATCGACCAGGCGCTTCAGCTCTTTGGCGGCCGCGGCGTGCGCGTCGGCGAGATCACCGAGCGGCTCTATCGCGAGATCCGCGCGCTCAGGATCTACGAGGGCGCGACCGAAGTGCAAAAGCTCATCATCGGCCGTGAGCTGATGAAGGGCACGGGACGATAACGAGGGGGTGTCGAACATGCATGGTTCGAAGGCGTCATTCGACTGGCAGGATCCGTTCAACCTGGATGGGCAGTTGGGCGAAGAAGAACGCATGGTGCGGCAGACCGCTGAGCGCTATGCCGAAGACCGGCTGGCTCCGCGCGTCCAGGAGGCCTTCCGTCACGAGAAAACCGATCCGTCGATTTTCGCCGAGATGGGCGAGCTTGGCCTGCTCGGTCCGATGGTGTCTGAGGAATACGGTGGCGCCGGCCTCAACTACGTCTCCTACGGCCTGATCGCCCGCGAGGTCGAGCGCATCGACAGCGGCTACCGCTCGATGATGAGCGTGCAGTCTTCGCTCGTCATCGTGCCGATCTACACCTTCGGCAGCGAAGCGCAGAAGCGCAAATACCTGCCGGGATTGATCGCCGGCACCAAGATCGGCTGCTTCGGCCTCACCGAACCGGACCACGGTTCAGATCCCGGGTCGATGATCACCAAGGCCGCCAAGGTCGATGGCGGCTATCTGCTTTCCGGCTCCAAGACCTGGATCTCCAATGCGCCGATCGCCGATGTCTTCGTCGTCTGGGCAAAGACATCGGATGGTCTGATCCGCGGCTTCATTCTCGAAAAGGGCTGGAAGGGTCTGAGCGCCCCGGCGATCCATGGCAAGGTGGGCCTGAGGGCGTCAATCACCGGCCAGATCGTCATGGAGGAAGTCTTCGTTCCGGACGAAAACATGCTGCCTGATGTGACCGGGCTGAAGGGTCCCTTCACTTGCCTTAACTCCGCGCGCTTCGGCATCGCCTGGGGCGCGCTCGGTGCAGCGGAATCCTGCTACGAAACGGCGCGGCAATATGTGATCGACCGCAAGCAGTTCGGCCGGCCGCTCGCCGCCAACCAGCTGATCCAGAAGAAGCTCGCGGACATGGCAACCGAGATCGCCCTTGGCCTGCAGGGCTGCCTGCGCCTCGGGCGCATGAAGGACGAAGGTAATCCGCCGGTCGAGCTGACTTCGATCCTCAAGCGCAACTCCTGCGGCAAGGCGCTGGAGATCGCCCGAGCGGCGCGCGACATGCTCGGCGGCAACGGTATTTCGGACGAATTTCCGGTCGCCCGCCATCTCGTCAATCTCGAAGTGGTCAACACCTACGAGGGCACGCACGACATCCATGCGCTGATCCTTGGCCGTGCCATTACCGGCATCGCCGCCTTTGCCAACTGAGGTCCGGCATCGATGTTCAGGACCAAAAGACCGCTGCGCTTTGGAGACTGCGACCCCTCGGGGATCGCCTATTTCCCGTCCTACCTCAACATTCTCGTCGGGGTGACGGAGGACTTCTTTGCCTCGCTCGGCTTTCCCTGGAAGGCCATGAACGACGAGCGGCGGATCGGCGTGCCGACGGTGCGGCTCGATCTCACCTTCTCTCGACCGGGCTTCCAGGGCGACGAACTGGATTTCGCGCTCAAGGTCGTAGGCATCGGCCGCTCCTCGCTCGACATGGAGCATACGGTCTCGGCAAGGGACACGGTGCTCTGGGCCGCAAGACAGCGGGTCGTTGCCACCTCGCTCGACACGCACGCTTCTTTTGCCTGGCCGGACGATATCCGCGCCGCGCTGACACAACATCTGGAGACGACCGATGCACACCATCCTGCAACCTGAAGGCTGGGCTAAGCCCATCGGCTATTCCAACGGCGTTTCGGCCAAGGGCCGCACTGTCTTCGTCGGCGGCCAGATTGGCTGGAATGCGCAGTCCGAGTTCGAGACCGACGATTTCGTCGAGCAGGTGCGCCAGACCCTGAAGAACGTGGTGGCGGTGCTTGCGGCCGGCGGCGCCGAACCGCAGCACATCACCACCATGACCTGGTACTTCACCGACAAGCAGGAATATGTCGGCAATCTGCGCGGCATCGGCCAGGCCTATCGCGAGACGATCGGCCGGCATTTCCCGGCGATGGCGGCGATGCAGGTGGTGTCGCTCGTCGAAGACCGCGCCAAGATCGAGATCCAGGCCACCGCCGTCGTCCCCGATTGAGGTTTGGCAGCATGGCCGAGATCCGATTTTCCGAGAGCGTGTCCGCCCGTCTCCAAGGCGATATTCTCGTCATCACCATCGACAACCCGCCCGTCAATGCGCTCTCCGCGCATGTCCGGTCCGGCCTGACGGCGGCGCTCGATCATGTTGCCGAGCAGCCGGCGATTGCCGGTCTCGTCATCACCGGTGCCGGCAACACCTTCATCGGCGGTGCGGATATCAGGGAGTTCGGCAAGCCGCCGATCGAACCGATCCTTCCCGAGGTGATCGAGCGCATCGAGGCCTTCGGCAAGCCTGTCATCGCCGCTGTCAACGGCGCTGCCCTTGGCGGTGGCTGCGAGGTGGCGCTTGCCTGCCACGGCCGCATCGCCGGCGAAAAGGCGTCATTCGGCCTGCCGGAGGTAAAGCTCGGCCTTGTCCCGGGTGCCGGCGGCACGCAGCGTCTACCGCGCCTAATCGGCACGGTCGCGGCGATCGAACTCATCGGAACCGGACGTGCCGTCAAGGCCGCCGAAGCCGTGACGCTTGGACTTGTCGACAGCCTTGCTGCCGATCCCGTCGTCGCCGCGCTGGCTTTCATACAGGAACAGGCCGACAAGCCACTTCGTCGGACCGGCATGATCGCGGTTCTGCCTGCGGACGGCAAAGCCATCAGCGCGGCGGAAGCGAAGGTTCTGGCGAAGGCCCGCGGCCAGGCTGCCCCCGCCGAGGCAACCCGCCTCGTCAAGGCAGCCGGAGAATTCGACCTCAAACAGGGACTGGCTGAGGAACGCGCGACCTTCTTGAGGCTTCGCGATTCCACCGAGTCAGCAGCCCTCAGGCATGTGTTCTTTGCCGAGCGCGCCGCCGGCAAGGTCGAGGGGCTCGATAAAGTTTCGCTTCGGCCGGTCGTCACCGTCGGCGTGGTCGGCACCGGGTTGATGGGGTCCGGCATCGCCGTCTCCGCCTTGACCTCCGGCTACCGCGTGGTCGCCTTGGAGCAGACGGAAGAAGCCGCCGCCGGCGGACGGGCGCGCATCACCGAGACGCTGGAGAAGACCGTGCGGGCCGGACGGTTGACCGCTAATGGGCGCGACGAATGCCTGGCGCGGCTTCAGACGACGGCTGACGCTGCGGAGCTGGCGAAGGCTGACCTCGTCATCGAAGCGGTGTTCGACGACCTCACGGTCAAGACGGAGCTGTTTCAGAAGCTCGACGGCATCGTTGCGCCTGGCGCCATTCTCGCGACCAACACCAGCTATCTCGACCCCGATGCGATCGCGGCGACGACGGCCGATCCGTCGCGCGTGGTGGGCTTGCACTTCTTTTCACCCGCCAATGTCATGCGGCTCGTCGAAGTCGTCGATTGCGCCGAGACGGCGCCAGATGTGCTGGCAACGGCACTCGCCTTCGTCAAACGCCTCGGCAAGCTGCCGGTCGTCACCGGCGTCACCGAAGGCTTCATCGGCAACCGCATCTTCTCGGCCTATCGCCGCGAAGCGGAGTTCATGCTCGAGGATGGAGCACTCCCGCACGAGATCGACGCCGCGCTCGAGGCCTATGGTTTTCCGATGGGCATCTTCGCCGTCAACGATATGGCCGGGCTCGAGATCGCCTGGGCACGGCGCAAGCGACAGGCCGCGGCCCGCGATCCTGCTGCACGCTATGTCGAAATCGCCGACAGGCTCTGCGAGGCCGGCCGTCTCGGTCGCAAGAGTGGCCGCGGCTGGTACGCCTATTCCGATGGTAAGCGCACCGTCGACCCTGATGTCACGGCGGTGATCGAGGCGGCGCGGGCAGCCAAGGGCATCACGCCACGCGATTTCGCTGCGGACGAGATCATGCGCCGCCTGCTGAGCGCCATGGACGATGAAGGCAGGGCGCTCCTGGCAGAAGGCATTGCTGCACGTCCCGGCGACATCGATCTGGTGATGATCAACGGCTACGGATTTCCCGCGCACAAGGGCGGGCCAATGTTCGCCGCCGGGCAAAACAAAGGATAAATCTCATGGCTGAAGCCTATATCATCGGCGGCGTCCGCACGCCGATCGGCCGCTACGGCGGTGCGCTGTCGAGCGCCCGCCCGGACGATCTGGCAGCGCATGTTATCCGCGAGGCGTTGGCGCGCGTTTCGTCCGTTCCGGCCGAAGCGATCGACGAAGTCGTGCTTGGCTGTGCCAATCAGGCCGGCGAGGACAATCGTAACGTCGCCCGCATGGCGGCATTGCTCGCTGGATTGCCGGAGGCCGTCGCCGGAACGACGATCAACCGCCTCTGTGGCTCCGGTCTGGACGCGGTCGGCTATGCCGCCCGCGCGATCCGGCTGGGCGAAGCCGAGATCATGGTCGCCGGCGGCGTCGAAAGCATGTCGCGCGCACCCTTCGTCATGCCGAAGGCGGAAGGCCCGTTCCAGCGCAGCACCGAGATCCACGACACGACGATCGGCTGGCGCTTCGTCAATTCGCTGATGAAGAACCAATACGGCATCGACTCGATGCCGGAGACCGCCGAAAACGTCGCCGCCGAGTTTTCCATCTCCCGCGAAGATCAGGATGCCTTTGCACTTCGCAGCCAGGCGCGCGCGGCAGCTGCGCAAAAGAGTGGGCGCTTCGCCCGCGAAATAGCCCCCTATGCGATCAAAGGACGCAAGGGCGAGACGACATGGGTCGAACACGACGAGCATCCCCGCGAGACGACGATCGAAAAGCTCGGCAGCCTGCAGACACCCTTCCGCGCCAATGGCACGGTGACAGCCGGCAATGCTTCCGGCGTCAATGACGGTGCTGCCGCGCTCATTCTCGCCTCGGCCGGCGCAGTCGAGCGTTACGGACTTCAGCCGTTGGCCCGCGTCGACGGGATGGCAACGGCCGGTGTCGCGCCGCGCATCATGGGCATCGGTCCGGTCTTTTCGACGCGAAAGCTGCTGGAGCGTTTTGGTCTCGGCATCGGCGACATCGATATCGTCGAGTTGAACGAAGCCTTTGCCGCACAGGCGCTCGCCTGCATGCGGCAGCTTGGGCTGGCCGACGATGCGCCCCACGTCAATCCGAACGGCGGCGCCATCGCGCTCGGCCATCCGCTCGGCATGTCCGGCACGCGGATAGCCCTCACCGCGGCCTTGGAGCTTGAGGCGCAGGGTTCGAAGCGTGCGATTGCTACCATGTGCATCGGCGTCGGGCAGGGCATTTCGATGCTGTTGTCACGGCCGTAGCGATTGGACGTTTCGGTCGTCAGCCGAAGGCCGCCCAAAACGATGAGAAAGCCGGGCTACTCAGCTGAGGAGTTAAGACCGAGCCGCAGGCGGCTCGGTCTCCAAGCTTACTTTCCACCCCAGGCGGCGGGATAGTCCGGCAGCTTCTCGCAGCCGCACATGGCGTGATGCAGCGGTGGCATCTTGGCGTCGACATACTGGTCAAGCGTTTCTGCCGTGATCGCCGGCTGCGGCATGACCCATTCCGGGCCGGGCACGGCCTCTCCCTGCAGCACCTTCACTGCCGCGATGATTGGCGTGCGCCATTGGTAGGTCGGATAGGTCGGCGCTATCGCCTTGAAGCCTTCCGACTTCCACTTGACCAGGAAGTCCTGCTGGTCCTCGCCGGTAATGATCGGAGGCGGCAGGCCGGCATCCTCGAAGGCTTCGAGGGCTGCAACCGCCGTCGCCCCCGCATCCATCCAGATCGCATCGATCTTGCCGCGTTGCAGGTAGTCTTCGACGATCGACTTGGTCTTGGCATTGTCGCCCTCGGTGAATTCCTCGCCGATGACGTTCAGGCCGGTCTCCTTGAAAATGCGCTTGGCCGCGGACGCGCGGGTCTCGAGCACATCGACACCCGGCACGATCCGCAGCATCAGGACGTCGGCCCCCGCCGGTGCCGTGGCCGCCACGAACTCGCCTGCCTGGATACCGAAGCCGTAACCGCCGACCGGGTGGATGAAGGTGACCGGGCACTTGGTGTTGACGCCGCGGTCAAAGACGATCACCGGCAACTTGGCACAGGCTTTTTCGACCGCCGGCGTCAGGGCTGCGGTCGTATTCGGCGAGACGATCAGGGCCGAGCACTTGCCGCCATTGATGAGGTCGTCGATGTCGGCGATCTGCTTGTCGTCGGACCCTTCGGCATCGACGTGGATGAGCTCCTTGATCTCCGGATGGAGCTTCACTTCGGCCTGCATGTTCGTCCAGCCGGTTACCCGCCAGGCATTGTTCACGCCGGCGTTCGAGAAGCAGATCGTGTAGGGACCTGGCTTCTTGTATTTTGCGGTGTCGGCCATTTGGTCGCCGTAGTACTGTTGCCACGGCTCTCCTTCCGGACCATTGGCCTTGGCCGTCAGCAGCGTCCGCTGTCTGTCGAACTCGGCTGTATCGTCGAAGTTCAGCTGTTGGCTATGCGCCGTGCCGGCGACGAGTGCCGCCGAAAGGGCGGCGGTCAGCAATCTTTTCATGTCTCACTCCCATTGATCATGATTTTTCAGTTCCTCCCGACGGCTTGAGGCCGGCGAAATCAGGTCCCGCCGGCGCGGTTGCGCCGGTAGGTGGCAAGCACGACTGCGGCGATCAGGATCAGGCCCTGGACGACATCGCGCGTCGGCTTCGGCAGTCCGATGAAATTGAGCAGCGTGAAGATGGCGGTCAGCGTCAGCGCGCCTGCAATCGAGGCCGAAACGGAGCCGCGGCCGCCGAGAAGCTGCGCGCCGCCGATGACGCAGGCGGTGATCGCCTGCAGCTCGTAACCGACACCGACATCGGTCGATACGCCTGCAAATCCACCGAGCAGGATGCCCGCCGTCACCGCGCTCAGCGACGAGACGACAAAAGCGATGACGCGCACCCTCACGATCGGCACACCCGACATCTGCGCCGCCCGCGGATTGTCGCCGAGCGCGTGCAACATGCGCCCGAGATTGGTGCGATGCATCAGCCAGAACAGGACGGAGCCGACAACCATAAGCACCAGCAATGCCACCGGCAGGAACTGGATCAGTGGAATGCCCTGAAGGCTGGCGCGCCCGAAGAAGCGGAACGTCTCCGGCAGATAGCCGCGTGGCGAACCGCTCGACCACATGAAGGCAGCGCCGTTGAGCGTGATCATCATGCCGAGCGTGGCGATCAATGACGGCACCCGGAGGTAGGAAACGACCATGCCGTTGACCACGCCGACGGCAAGCCCCACCGCATACATGACCGCAATCACCCACCAGGTCGCATCGGCGCTGTTGTCGAGCAGCATCGACGAGCCGACGACCGTCAGCGTGATGAGCGAGCCTGCGGATAAGTCAAAGCCGCCGGAGACGATGACGTAGATCTGGCCGGCCGCGAGGATGGCGAGAGGAGCGGCACGCTTCAGGAAATTCATGTAGCCGGTGGGCTCGATGAAGTTCGGGTTCGAGAAAGTGATGGCAACGAGAAGGGCTGCCAGCACGAAGAAGACGGGATTGATCTTCGGCAGCCGCCCAACGCTTGCCACGCGGCGCGTCTTTGCGGAGCCGACGGTTTCCTGGATCATGCCACTATCCTCTTTGAACGGACTGCGTAGAAGGCGACGGCGGCGACGATGATGATGCCGCGCATCACCTGCTTGGCGAAGGCGTCGATGCCGGCGAGATTGAAGATGGAATCGATCAGCGAGAAGATGATCACGCCGGCAACCGTGCCCCAGATCCCGCCCTTGCCCCCGGCAAGGATCGTCCCGCCGATGACGACGACGGCGATCGATTCCAGATCATAGGCGCCCTCCGTGCCGATCCAGGGCGAGCCGGATTTCAGGCGGCTGGCCAGGTAGAGGCCGGCGAGCGCCGCGCAAAGGCTGCAGATGATATGGCTCGCCATGACGACCCGGGTCGTGTTGATGCCGGCTGCACGCGCCGTGTCGCGGTTGCCGCCAACCGAATAGATGTTGGATCCGAAGCGCGTGAAGCGCAGCACGATCCATGCGCCAAGGACGAGCAGCGCCAGGACGATCAGGCTGACCGGTAGCCCGAGCACCTCGCCATAGGCGAAGTACTGGAACGCATCCGGCACCGAACCGCCGAACCGGCCATGAAAGGAGGCAAGACAGCCCTGAATGATCAGTGCCATGCCGAGCGTCGCGATCAGCGGGTTGACGTCGAGGCGGGTGATCAGGAGCCCTTTGAGCGTGCCGACCACCGCCCCCATGACGAGCACCGCAACAACCGCCGGCACCATCATCGCCGGATCGCCGTTCATGATCGCGGAGGACACCACGGCCGAGGCCGAGATGAGATGGGCCACCGACAGGTCGATCGAACCGACGAGGATGGTGAAGGTCTGCCCGACGGCGGTGATGCCGAGCGCGATGGACCGGTTGAGGATGGAGACGGTCGCCTCTGGAGTCAGGAAGCGTGTCAGGCCGAGGCTGAGCGCAATCGCGACATAGATGAGGACGGCCAGCCCGAGCAGCAGCGCCGGTGCGTAGTATTCCATGCGCCAGACCGGACGCCGGATGAGAGTTGCCTTGTTCATGCTGCCACGGCCTCCTCGCCGGTTGCCGCCAACATCACGTCGGCCTCACTAACCCCACGCGAAAACGCCGCGACGAGTTCGCCATTCCGCATCACAAGGACGCGGTCGGATACGCCGAGAACCTCCGGAAGATCGGACGAGACCATCATGATGGCCGTGCCCTTGCGCGCGAGATCCCGCATCAGGTGGTAGATCCCGGCCTTGGCATTGACGTCGATCCCGCGTGTCGGCTCGATGAAGATCAACAGCCGAGGCGCGAGCGCCAGCCAGCGCGCGACGATGGCTTTCTGCTGGTTGCCCCCCGACAGCGCCTTGATGTCCTGGGCAAAGCTGCCGGCACGCACGTCGAGTTCACGCAGCAGCTTTTCCATTGCGTCCGTCGAGGCGAATGACGTCGCATTGGCATTGCCGGAAAGGGAGGAGAGCGCGCGGGACGTCAGCATGCCGTTGTCGACGACCGATTGCATCAACACCAGCGCTTCGGCCTTGCGATCGCCCGGTAGCAGCCCGACCCCGGCGCGGATCGCCTCGCGCGGACTGACAAACCGCGCCGGCTTACCGGCAAGGGTGATCTCGCCCTCGGTGAAGGGAGAAAGGCCGAATATCGCCTGCGCGAGCGCAACGCGCCCTGCCCCTTGCAAGCCGGAGAAGCCGACGATCTCGCCGGCACGCAGCTCGAAGGACACGTTTTTCAGCCGGTCGTTTCCGGCATTGCGGACTGAGAGCACGACGTCGCCGATCTCCTGCGATGCGGCCGGCTCCGCATAGAAATCGCCAAGGTCGCGGCCGACCATGGCGCGCACGATCGCCTCCGGCTCGGGCACATGGTCGAAGCAAACCGCCACCTCGCCATCCTTGAGCACCGTCACGCGATTGGCCAGCCGCGTGATTTCAGGCATGCGGTGGGTGATGTAGACGATCGCCACACCGCTCTTCTTCAAGGTGTCGACGAGACCGAAGAGCACCTCGCATTCAGCCTCGTTCAGCGCTGCCGTCGGCTCGTCCATCACGATCACCCGTGCCTCGAGCGACACCGCCTTGGCGATCTCGACCAGTTGCTGGCTGGCGACGTCGAGGTCGGCGACCACAGTGCTCGGCTCGATCCAGTGTGCCGAGCCGAACAGCGCAAGCACGCGCCGCGCTTCGTCGTTCATCGCCCTGTGGTCGATCAGACCGCGACGCGTCGGCTCGCGGCCGAGGAAGATGTTCTGTGCGACGGTTCGCTCGGGCAGCAGGGAGAATTCCTGATAAATGACGGCAATGCCCGCCCGGATCGCCGCAAGCGGATGCGTGAAATGCCGTTCTTCGCCATTCACGACAACCGCGCCTGCGTCCGGCCGATAGACGCCGGAAAGGATTTTCATCAGCGTCGACTTGCCGGCACCGTTCTCGCCAGCCAGCGCATGAACCTCGCCGCAATGGGCGGAGAAGCTGACGCTTTTCAAGGCCTTGACGCCGGGGAAACTCTTGGTGATACCGCGCATTTCGATGGCGGGATGTTGCGTGTTCATGCTGCAGCCCATGTCTTGCGGATGAATGTCGCGCTCTCGGAAAAGAGCGTATCGAAGTCGGGAAACAGCGGCCGCCAGACGCGGGTCGCCGTCGCAATCGCCGGAAGCCCAGCGCCGAATGCCTCAAGCGTCAGCCAACCGTCATAGCCGATCTCCTTCAACACCGTGAACATCGCCGCAAAGTCGATATGCCCGCGCCCCGGTATGCCGCGATCGTTCTCGGAGACATGGAAGACACCGATATCCTGGCCGATCAGCCGGATCGCCGCCTCCGGCCGACGCTCCTCCACATTGGCATGGAAGGTGTCGTACATGATCTTGAAGGCAGGATGGGCCACGCGATCCACATAGGCACGCGCCTGCTCCATCGTGTTGAGATAATAGGTCTCGAAACGATTGAGCGGCTCGAGGCTCAAATGCATGCCGTTGGCCGCCGCCCGCTCCGCGAGTGCATGATGCGCGTCGGCCCCGTGTTTCAGCTCGTCTTCGCTGGCGCCCCGGCCCGTGAAGAAGCCGATCGGCGCATGAAACGGCCCACCCATGCTTTCGGCGCCAAGGGCGATGGCGCAGTCAAGCGCCCAGTCGAGATGGGCGCGCCCGCGCGCCCGCACGTCGGCATCGCAACTGACGGGGTTTGCCTCAGGCGTCGGGACGATCGATGTGGTGGACCGGCCAAAGCCGAGCCCGTCCAGTTCGCGGCCCAGGCGTTCGTAATGGCTTACCTCGCCCGATAGAACCGGCACTTCGACGCCGTCATAACCGAGATCGCGCAACCGGCCGATGTTGTCGAGATGCCTCTCCTCGACGAAATCGGTCAGGCAAAGGAGATTGATACCAAGCTTCATGGGGCACTCAATTCAAAGAGATGCCGAGATCGCGACAGGTCGCGCGGATCCAGGCCAGTGACGTTTCGATCATCGGGCCACCGGCGCCTTCGCATTCGAGGCTGAGCACACCGTCGTAGCCATGGTCGCGAAGCGTGGCGAGGCAAGCCTTGATGTTCTCGGCATTGACGCCATCGCCGAGCGCGCAATGGCTGACCGCGATCCCGGTTTGTCCGCCGCGGGCGGCCGCTGCCAGCGACGGCGACACGTCCTTCAGATGGACATGGGACACCCTGTCGATGAACCGCGACAGAAACTGCGGCGGTTCCTGCCCGGCGATGAACGTGTTGCCGGTGTCCATGTTCATGCGCAGCCACTTGCTGTCTGCGAAGGCGAGCATGCGCTCCATGAATTCCGGACGCGTCGTGAAATGACCATGGGGCTCGATGTTGACGACGATCTCGTGCGCCTCGGCGACTTCGACGATCTTTTCGTAGCTGCGCTTCATCAGCGCCATCGATTGTTCTTCGGTCAGTCCGGGCGGCATGTGGAGCCCGTCTGTCGTGTCGACACAGGGGCTACCGGCCTGCGCTGCCCAGGCAATCGACTTCAGCACATAGGGTACACCTCTAAGCGGCCCGTCCTCGCCAGACAGCGGATAGGCCGCATCGACCTGCGAAAAGCGCACGCCGTAGCGATCCATCTTGCGACGCAAGAGGACGGGATCCTCGTAGAGCGCGACATGCGGTTGATAACCCAGTCCGTGGATCCAGCTCACGCCGTCGATCAGACCGCATTCGATAAAGTGCAAATCGTTGTCGCTTGCCCATTGCAAGCATTTTTCAAACGACCAGTAGGCCGAGTTGAACGCATCCGTGTGGAAGCCTATCCGCACCGGCAAAATCCTCCCAATTTCCCTCCATGCCATTGAGTTTCAACGGCAAATCACCAGCGCCTCCAAAATGTCGCTTGATGATGCCCAAGCATTGCGCAATAAATCTCTGCCGGCGTTCGAAATAGACGACTGGTAAATTTTATACATCTGCGGGGGAGCAGCATGACGAGGAGCAGCAACGAACGGGCCGTCGATCGGCCCGCGGTCTTCCGCGAGCCGGGCGCCCTGCTCTATGCCGGCAATTGCCAGGACCTGATGAAGGCCTCGCTTGCGGGCCAGGTGTCGCTCAACGCCTGGACGCGGCGCGGCTATCCCGGCATCGATCTCGGCGCAGCGCTGCCGCAGGTCTGCTCCGTCGGCGGCTGGGATGCGACCACCCCGCAGGATTGGGGCCTGCGCGAACATTGCAACGAGGGGGTCAAGATTGCCTATCTGGCGCGCGGATCATTGACGATCACCATGGATGGCCGCAGGACGACGATCAAGGAAGGCCAGATGTTCGTCGTGCGTCCCTGGCAGTTGCACGCGCTCGGCGATCCCAATGTCGGCGCCAGCCACATCATCTGGGTGCTCATGGATATGGGCGTGCGCCGCCCGCACGAAACCTGGCTGTGGCCGGACTGGATCGGCTGGCCCGAGCGCGACCGAAAGCGCCTGAGCGAACTTCTGTCGAAGAACGAACAGATTTCCTACAACGCCTCGCGCGAGGTCTCCCGCACCTTCCTCGATATCCACGAGGTGGTGGCAGGCGGCGATATCGACGGTGGCGAAGCGCATCTGCGCCTTCTAATTTCGATGATGCTGCTGCAATTCCGCCAGATGCTGGAAAGCCAGGCACCGGTGCTGGATCTTGCTCTCGCAAGCTCGAAACGCACGGTCGAGATCTTTCTGAAACGGCTGCGTCACGCGCTCGACGAGGAGTGGACGCTCGAGAACATGGCGGCGGAGTGCAATCTTTCCCGCACGCAATTTTCGCAGCATTGCCAGGTGCTGACCAACATGACGCCGGTCCGCTACCTCCAGACGCTCCGGCTCAACGCCGCACGGCAGCTTCTCGAGAGCGGCGCCCATTCGGTCACCAATATCGCCTTTGATTGCGGCTTCTCATCGAGCCAGTATTTTGCCACCTGCTACAAGAAGCGCTTCGGCTTCTCGCCAATGGAAACGCCGCGTCAGACGCTATCGATCGCCAACTGAAGGTGAGCCGCCGCGACCGGATCAAAGCCGAATGGATAAGAAAGCTCTCCTGACGCCCCGAAAGGCCGCTTCGCAGCAACGCTCGCGAGCGATGATCGAGGCGCTGGTGGAAGCGACGGCGCGTGTCCTGATCAAGGAAGGATTTGAGCGCGCAAACACAAATCGCATTGCCGAGGAGGCCGGCGTCAGCATCGGCTCCCTCTATCAATATTTTCCGAGCAAGGAAGCGCTCGTCGTTGCCGTCATCGAACGGCATAAGGGCGAGATGGTCGATGTCTTGCGGGGTACCCTCGCAAAGGTGGCGACGCTACCGCTCGACAATGCCGTGCGCGAACTGGTCAAGGCGATGATCGATGCGCATCGCGTGAACCCGGACCTTCATCGGGTGCTGGTCGAGGAAACGCCTCGTGCGGGACGGATTGGCACGATCGACGGCTTTGGCAGAGAGTTCTACGAGCTGATCAGGGCGTATCTCGAATTGCACAAGGCAGAACTGCGGCCGGTGGATCTGGACCTGGCCGCTTACATCTGCGTCAGTTGCACGGAAGCGCTGACGCACGGCGCGGTCGTCGACAGTCCAGATAAGCTAAACGATAGGAACGTCGACGCCTTCATCAAAGAAGTGACGACGCTGATCACACGCTACCTGAAGTAACGTCCTGCGGGTCCAGACATCCAAGATGCGAGCAGGGTCTTGGTAACGTGACGCCGCTCCGTGAACGCCTGCGGCCAACTGCATGAATTGCCGGGGAAATTTGGAGGGGTAGCGCGCGCCGAGACAGCTTCCCGAACGCGAGTAGATTTTTGCGAGCAATCGCTCAGAATTTGTCTGCACGCGGCCGTTCCGACAACCAGCCTCGCATCGACATCGAATGCCACACGAGCGGTCGAGCAACCGCTTCTCGAAGTCCCAGACCAAGGTAACAGGAAGATGTACGCACACGTCGTGATGATTCATGCCGCGGCCATGGGCACGGCATTTCTGCTGTTTGCAGCACGGGAGCTGCTTTTCATTACTGCCTCGCGAGGGCAAATCGGCGCTGGGAAATTGGCGCTGACCGCCAACAGGATTGCGGGCGTCCTCACGGGCATAGGGATTGCCGGAGGCATTGGGCTTATCGTCTTGGGCGGGTGGCCGCTATCGACACCCTGGCTACTGGTGTCATTCACCCTGATCGCCACCTTGATGGTTGTCGAAAGCAGGTTCGTGCGGCCCTGGGAGGCCAAGGTGCAACCAGCCCTTCAAGGCGCGATCGACACAATGGAAGTCCGAGCGCTTCTTGGAAACAAGCGCGCCCTGCGCGGCCGCCTGGCATCGATCTTACTTTTCGCCCTGGTCATAGCGCTGATGGTCGTCAAACCCGACCTACCCGGCATTTTCGGCACCTAGGGCGACGCCGGCGGGCGCAGCACCGTTGCACCGCCATTGCGAGGTGGCCCCAGCGCCGGCGGCTACTCCCCGCCAGTCTTTCATCAACGGATTTGAACTCACCGCCCTATGTGAAGGGCGGTGAGTTCCGTTTCAGTCTGTCGTCACGCCAGTGCCGGCAGCAGCTGGTCGATGCTCTTCTTGGCGTCGCCATAGAACATGCGGGTGTTGTCCTTGTAGAAGAGCGGGTTTTCGATGCCGGAGTAACCGGTTCCCTGACCGCGCTTGGAGACGAACACCTGTTTGGCCTTCCAGACTTCGAGCACCGGCATGCCGGCGATCGGCGAGTTCGGGTCTTCCTGGGCGGCCGGATTGACGATATCGTTGGAGCCGATGACGATGACGACATCGGTTTCGTGGAAGTCCTCGTTGATCTCGTCCATCTCCAGCACGATGTCGTAGGGAACCTTAGCCTCGGCCAAGAGTACGTTCATGTGGCCCGGCAGACGGCCGGCGACCGGATGAATGGCGAAGCGGACGTTCTTGCCGGCCGCCCGCAGCTTGCGGGTAAGCTCGGAGACCGACTGCTGCGCCTGCGCCACCGCCATGCCGTAGCCCGGCACGATGATGACGCTGTCGGCGTCGTTGAGGGCAGCGGCCACGCCATCGGCATCAATGGCGATCTGCTCGCCGGTGATTTCCATTGCCGGACCGGTGGTTGCACCGAAGCCGCCGAGGATGACCGACAGGAACGAGCGGTTCATCGCCTTGCACATGATGTAGGAGAGGATCGCACCCGAGGAGCCGACGAGCGCGCCGGTGACGATCAGCAGATCGTTGCCGAGCGTGAAGCCGATGGCGGCGGCCGCCCAACCGGAATAGCTGTTCAGCATCGACACCACTACCGGCATGTCGGCGCCGCCGATGCCCATGATCAGGTGGTAGCCGATGAAGAAGGCGGCGAGCGTCATGACAAGCAGTGTCCAGGTGCCGGCACCATTGACGTAGAGCACCAACAGAACGAGCGAGAGAAGAGCAGCACCGGCGTTGAGCAGGTGACCGCCCGGCAGCTTCTTGGCCTTGCCGTCGACCTTGCCGGCAAGCTTGCCGAAGGCGATGACGGAGCCGGTGAAGGTGACGGCACCGATGAAGACGCCGAGGAAGACCTCGACCTTCATGATCGACAGTTCCACCGGTTCCTTGTGGGCGAGGATCGCGGCAAAGCCGGTCAATGCGGAGCGGGCCGCCGCATCGAGGGCGGCGACATCAGCCGCCTCGATATGGGCGTTGAAGCCGATGAAGACTGCGGCGAGACCGACGAAGGAATGGAGGGCCGCAACAAGCTGCGGCATCTCGGTCATCTGGACGCGGGAGGCAACGAAGTGGCCGAGCACGGCGCCGCCGGCAATCATCAGGACGATGATGAACCAGTTGCCGACATCGGGTCCGAAGACCGTGGCGACAATGGCGAGTGCCATGCCCGTCATGCCGTACCAGACGGCGCGCTTGGCGCTTTCCTGGCCCGAAAGTCCGCCGAGCGAGAGGATGAAGAGGACGGCTGCCGCGATGTAGGCGGCCGATACGATACCGATCATCATAATGTCTACCCCTGCCCGATCAGGATTTCTGGAACATGGCGAGCATGCGCCGTGTGACGAGGAAGCCGCCGACGATGTTGATCGTGGCGATCAGCACCGACAGCGCCGCAAGCAGCACCACCAGCCAGTTGCCTGACCCGATCTGCAGCAGTGCGCCGAGAATGACGATGCCCGATACCGCGTTGGTGACGGCCATCAGCGGGGTGTGCAGCGAATGCGAGACGTTCCAGATGACCTGGAAGCCGACAAAGCAGGCGAGCACGAAGACGACGAAATGGCTCATGAAGGCCGGCGGCGCAAAGGCACCGACCAAGAGCAGCAGCGCCGTGCCGACGGCGAGAAGCGTCAGCTGGCTCTTCGTCTGGGCCTTGAAGGCTGCGGCCTCGCTGGCGCGCTTTTCCTCCGGCGTCGGTTCTTTCACTTTCTCCTTGGGTTTCTGCGCCGCGATCGCGGCGATCTTCGGCGGTGGCGGCGGGTAGGTGATCGCGCCTTCGAAGGTGACGGTCGCGCCACGGATGACGTCGTCCTCCATATTGTGGACGAGCTTGCCATCCTTGCCCGGCGTCAGGTCGGTCAGCATATGGCGGATATTGGTGGCATAGAGCGTGGACGCCTGCGCGGCCATGCGGCTCGGGAAATCGGTATAGCCGATGACGACGACGCCGTTGTCGGAGACGATCCGCTGGTCGGCAACCGTCAGATCGCAGTTGCCGCCGCGCTCGGCGGCAAGGTCGACCACCACCGATCCCGGCTTCATTGCGGCCACCATGTCGGCAAGCCAGAGTTTCGGCGCGTCGCGGCCCGGGATCAGCGCCGTGGTGATGACGATGTCGATCTGTGGCGCAAGCTCGCGGAACTTGGCAAGCTGCTTCTCGCGGAACTCCGGCGAAGACGGGGCTGCATAGCCGCCGGTGGCAGCGCCGTCCTGCTGAGTGCCCCCCTCACCATCGGCGAAATCGAGATAGACGAATTCGGCGCCCATGCTTTCGATCTGTTCGGCGACCTCTGGACGCACGTCAAAGGCATAGGTCTGGGCGCCGAGCGAGGTGGCGACACCGATTGCCGCAAGACCGGCGACGCCGGCACCGATCACCAGAACCTTTGCCGGCGGCACCTTGCCGGCGGCCGTTACCTGGCCAGTGAAGAAGCGGCCGAAATTGTTGCCGGCCTCGATCACCGCGCGATAGCCGGCGATATTGGCCATCGACGACAGCGCATCCATTTTCTGGGCGCGGCTGATGCGCGGCACCATGTCCATGGCAATGACGTTGGCGCCCTTCGCCTTTGCAAGCTCCAGCAGTTCTGAATTCTGGCCGGGATAGAAGAACGAGATCAGCGTCTTGTGCGCAGACAGGTGCGCGACTTCACTCGGCTCGGGCGGCCGTACCTTGACGACCACATCGGCCGAACCCCACAGCGCCTCTGCCGACGGCGCCACCTCGACGCCCGCGGCGCGATAGGCATCATCGGAAAAACCAGCCGCAACACCAGCACCCGTTTCGATGATGCTGCTATAGCCAAGTTTCGCAAGTTGCACCGCGCTGTCAGGTGTCAGCGCCACGCGCGCCTCGCTTGCGGTGACCTCCCGCGGCGCGCCAATTTTAATCGCCATGCTTGTCTGTCCTCTCCTGCCGACTAGGCAATGCCTTGTCCCTCAACAATGCGACAGCAGAACAAGCAAACCTTGAGAGTACTGTCCAGTACGCTTTGCCGCGAATCCGTCCATTCTTGTCGCTTTTTAGTTTTCCCTAATCGTTTTTATCGGCCTGGCACTTCGCGAGGCCGGTCGATTGGCGCGAATGGTCAGCAAAAAGCAGACGGAGACGCCTCCGCAAGCGGGCGCTGAATGGACTCCAGGGGGCCGCCGATCGCGTGTGTGAAGCGACGGACATTACCCGAGAGGGGTCCAAGCATGCATCCGTTGCATGAAACGATCACGCCGAGCGGCGACCGGCAAGGTGGCGCACCGACGTCGACGCGGCACGGGGAGGTGCCGCGTCCTGCGAATCAAATTCGCCTGTCTGTTGAAGAGCCGCTAGAGAAGGCGGTAGCGTTTCAGGATTTCGGCGATCTGTTCGTCTTGCTCCCTGTTGGGCAGAAGAGCTGGCTGGCGGCTTGCGCCGACGGATGCGTCCTGAAGGTAGAGCGCGCGCTTGACCATCGCCGGGGCAAAGCCGAGTGCATAGAGGTCGGTCCGAAAGGCGGCGAAGGTCGCCTGCTGCTTCTGCGCTTCGACGATCTCGCCGTCATTGAAGGCCTTCAAGATGCCTGCGAGCACATCCGGCATGGCGTTGCCGAGGCCCGAGATGCAGCCAGCCGCACCATTCTCCAACGCCCAGAGCACGAGATGGTCAGGGCCGGAATAGACTTCGAAACCGTCGACCTCCTTGGCGACCTGCAGATAGGCCTCCAACGTCTCCTTTGCGCCACCGGAATCCTTGATGCCGGCAATGTTGCCGTGGCCGGCAAGCGTGCGCGCCGTGTCGGGCTCGATATGGTTCTGCGTGCGGGCCGGGATATCGTAGAGATAGACGGGCGTCTTCACGGCATCGGCGACGGTCGAGAAATGGCGGATAAGGCCATCCTGGGTGCAGGCGATGAAGAACGGCGTGATCACCGCAATGCCGTCGACGCCGATCCGGTCGAATTCGCGGGCGAGCTTGACGGTTTCGAAGGTGGCCGGCATGCCGGCATTGACGATCACCTTGACGCGACCGCCGACCTCGTCGACCACCTCTTCCGTCAGGCGCACCTTTTCCTCAAAGGTCAGCGCGGAGAAGTCGCCGTTGGTTCCGGCGCACATGATATTGTTGCCGGCTGCGACCTGGCGGCGGACCTGGGCGCGCGTCGCCTGGTAGTTGATGGTTTCGTCCTCGTTGAAGCAGGTCACGAGGGCGACGAAAGCTTGCTTGGTCATGCGGGTATTCCTCTCAATGGACGACGCCTCACGAGGCGCGCTGAAGGCGGGCGGCGCGGTGGGCTGCCTGGACATCGGGATCGGGATCGAGACCGGCGGCGAGCAGCGCGCGCGTGTAATCCTGTTGCGGCGTCTCGAACACCTCACGCACCGTGCCGAGCTCGACGATATTGCCCTTCTGCATGACCATGACGTGGTCGGCAAAGTCGCGCACCACCGGCAGGTCGTGGGCGATGAAGATGAAGGCGATGCCCATTTCCCTGCGCAGCCGGTCGAGCAGCGCGATCACCTGCGCCTGCACCGAAACGTCGAGTGCCGAGACCGCCTCGTCGCAGATGATAAGCTGCGGCTCGAGTGCGAGTGCGCGGGCAATGGCGATACGTTGGCGCTGGCCGCCGGAGAACTGATGCGGGTAGCGGCCCATGTGCTCCGGGCCGAGACCGACCTGCACCAGAAGTTCGGCCACGCGCTCGCGCCACTTCGCCTTGGGCAGGATATCCGGATGGATGACCCAGGCCTCCGAGATGAGCTGGTAGACGGTCATGCGCGGGTTGAGCGATTGCGTCGGATCCTGGAAAACCATCTGCAGGTCGCGGCGCAGCTTGTAGAGTTCCGCCGGCGACATCGTGAATAGGTCACGGCCCTTCCACAGAGCGCTGCCGCTATCCGGCTCATCGAGGCGAAGCAGGATGCGCGCCAGCGTCGACTTGCCCGAGCCGCTCTCTCCGACAACGGCCATGGTCTCGCCGGGCATGAGGTCGAAGGACAGGCCCTTCAGCGCCTCGAAGGAGCCATAGCGTTTGCGCACGTCGCGAACTGAAAGAACGGGTTCTGCGCGAGCGGCTGGCACATGCATTTCGCCCTTGCCTGGAGCGGCGGC
This sequence comes from Ensifer sp. ZNC0028, assembly GCF_000799055.1. NCBI lineage: Bacteria > Pseudomonadati > Pseudomonadota > Alphaproteobacteria > Hyphomicrobiales > Rhizobiaceae > Ensifer > Ensifer sp. ZNC0028. Next base: position 42,890 of record NZ_JTLA01000017.1, on the reverse strand, counting down.
AATCAGCTTTTTCGTATAGGGATGCTGAGGGTTCTTGTAGACCTCGCGCACCGTGCCGGCTTCGACCAGGACGCCTTTTTCCATCACCACCACGCGATCGGCGATCTCTGCGACCACACCGAGGTCGTGGGTGATGATGAGGACCGCCATGCCGGTCTCCCGCTGCAACTCTTCGAGCAGGGCGAGCACCTCGGCCTGCACGGTAACGTCGAGCGCCGTCGTCGGCTCATCGGCGATCAACAGGTCCGGGCGGAGCGCCAATGCCATGGCGATCATGACGCGCTGGCGCTGGCCGCCGGAGAATTCGTGCGGGTACTTGTCCAGCGAGCGTTCGGGGTCGGGGATGCCGACCCGGGTCAAAAGCCGCAACGCCTCGGAAGCGGCCTTCGTCGCATCCGTTCCGTGGGTGGTCAGCGCCTCGCGGATCTGCCAACCGACGGTATAGACCGGGTTGAGATGGCTCAACGGGTCCTGGAAGATCATCGCGATGCGGCGCCCGTTGACCTTGCGCCTTTCCTGCGCCGGCATTTTCAGAAGGTCGACGCCGTCGAGCAGGATCTCGCCCGAGCTGATACGCCCCGGTGGCATGTCGATCAGGTTCATGATCGCCGAGGAGGAGACCGATTTGCCGGATCCGCTCTCGCCGAGAATTGCGAGCGTCTCGCCACGGTCGAGATGGTAGGAGATATTGCGGACCGCTTTCACGACGCCGACTGCGGTGTGGAACTCGACCGATAGGTCGCGGACTTCGAGGAGATGGTCAGCCATTCTTGCGACCTTTCATTTCGAGGCGCCAGCGCTGCACCGGATCGAGCGCGATGCGCAGCCAGTTCGACAAGAGGTTCAACGACATGGTGGTAAGGATGATCGCAAGGCCGGGCCAGAACGAAAGCCACCATGCGTTGGTGAGGTACTGGCGTCCCTGCGAGATCATCAGGCCCCAGGTGATTTCCGGCGGCTGGATGCCGATCCCGAGGAACGAAAGCGCGCTTTCGGCCAGCATCACATAGGCGAAGTCGAGGGTCGCAAGCGTCGTCAGCGTCGGCAACACCACGGGCAGGATGTGGCGAAAGACGATGCGCTTGCTCGATGCGCCCATGACGCGCGCCGCCTGCACGAACATGCGTTCACGGATTTCCAGCACTTCTGCGCGTGTGGTTCTGAGGTAGACCGGAATGCGGGTGATTGCCAGCACCAGCATGAGGTTCAGGACCGACGAGCCGAGAATATAGAGAACAATGACGGCGATCAGCAGCGACGGGAACGACATGATGACGTCGGCGAGCCGCATGATGATCTGATTGACGCGCGGTGAGGAGAAGCCGGCAACCAGGCCAAGGATGGTGCCGACGGTTGCCGAAAGCGCGACGGCACCGGCGGCCACCATCAGCGTATTCTGGGTGGCGACGATGATGCGGGCAAGCAGCGGCCGCCCGAGGGCATCGGCGCCCATCCACCAGACCCAACCGCGCTCCCAGTCGAAGGGAACGGCGTTGCGGCCTCGAAGGTTCTGCTTGGTCGCGAGGTCGCCGAGCCAGGTCGGCCCGATGATTGCGAGGATAAGAACGAAAAGCAGGAAGATCGCCGCGCAAAGCGCGAACTTGTCGGCAAGCAGCATGCGGAACATGCGGGTCGCAAAGCGCGGTTCTTCGGCGATGACGGGATCGGCGGTCTGCAGGGTCATGGTCGCCTCCTCAATGCCGGATGCGCGGATCGAGCAGCGCGTAAGCCAGATCGATCAGCAGGTTCATGAGGAAGATCGCCAGCGCCGTGACGAGGATGGCGGCAAGCACGACGTTGAAATCGCGCTGCAAGATGGAATCGATCATCAGCTTGCCGACGCCCGGAAAGCCGAAGATGGTTTCGACGATCACCGCGCCGTTCAGAAGGCTCGCGGCCTGGTCGCCGATGACGGTGATGACCGGCAGCATGGCGTTACGCAGCGCATGCACGAAGATGATCGGCCCGGATTTGACGCCCTTGGCGCGCGCCGTCTTCACATAGGCCGAAGAAAGCGCCCCGATCATCGAGCCGCGCACCACCTGCACGATGATGCCGAAAGGGCGGATGAACAGAACCGAGATCGGCAGGATCCAATGCAGCAGCGATCCCGTGCCTGACGTCGGCAGCCAGGCGAGGTTGACCGAAAAGACGACGATGGCGACGATGGCGATCCAGAAATCGGGAACGGAAGCGCCCACCAGCGAGATCAGGGAGGAGAGCCGATCGAAGAAGCCGCCGGCACGGAAGGCGGCAAGCGAGCCGACGACAATCGCAGCGCCGGCGACCAGCGTCATGGTGATGACGGCAAGCCAGAGCGTCCAGGTAAAGGCCTCCAGCACAACATCCAAGGCAGGGCGAGCCTTGCGCAGGGATTCGCCGAAGTCGCCGGTGACGACGTCGCCGACATAGCGTCCGAACTGCACCAGCATGGGATCGTTCAAGCCATGCAGCTCGCGGAATTGCGCCTTCATCTCAGCGGAGGCCTCGACCGGCAGGAACAAGGCGGCCGGATCACCCGTCAACCGCGACAGGAAGAAGACCATGACGAGCAGCCCGACGAGCGAGATCAGACTGGCCACGGCGCGTTTTCGAACGAATTTCAGCATGGCGCCCTCGAAGAAATCCGGCGGCGGGATCATCCCACCGCCTTGATTGCTGTTGTGACTGGCGAACCTTTCGTTCGCCAGGGCAGATTACTTGATCTTGATCTCCGAGAGCTGCAGGGTCCCGTTGGTCGCCATCGTCGGCTTGAAATCGAGCCGCTCGGATACGCGGGAGAAGCCTACCATGTGGAAGAGCAGGACGTCGGCAACCACATCGTCGTGCAGATAGGCGATCAGCTCCGACCAGAGCTTGGCGCGCTCGTCACCGACGGCAGCCGACGCGCGCTTGATCAGGTCGTCGACCTTCGGATCGGAGAAGCCGGACTGGGTGCCTTCGGTTGCGTATTTGAAGAACATCGAGAACGACGGATCGCCCTTGGAATTGTCGTGCATAGCGGCAACGATCTGCGGGCCGCGGCCTTCCTTGAAGGGCTTTGAGTAGTACTGCTCGTGCTCGGCGACCTCGACGAATTTCAGCTCGACCTTGAAGCCCACTTCCTCAAGCTGCGCCTGAATGGCTTCCATGATCTCGGTCACGTTCGGAAAGTTCGCCGAACGGGCGATGATGGTGATGGGCGTGTCGACCTTGACGCCATCGGCCTTGGCTTCCTCAAGCAGCTTCTTGGCGCCTTCCGGATCGTAGGGAAAGACCTTGACGTCGGGGTTCCAGCCAAGCGTCGGCGGCGGCACGATCGCGGTGGCAAGCAGCGCGCTTTCGGGAACCAGGGTGCCGAGGAAGGCCTGGCGGTCGATGGCGATGTTGAGCGCACGGCGGACACGAACGTCGTTCAGCGGCTCTATGTTGTGATCGATGCGCAGGTAGACGGTTTCGCTGTCGAGGTAGGAAAAGTCCGTTGCCGGATTTGTGGCGTCGAGCTGCGAGATCGACGGCGAAAGGTCGGCTTCACCGGTCTGCACCATGGCCGCGCGCACCGACGGGTCGGCGCGGAACAGATAGGTGGCTTCCGTCACTTCCGGCTTTGCGCCCCAATAGTCGTCACGGCTGGTCAGCACGATCTGCTGGCCCGGGGTCCAGTTGGTCAGCTTGTACGGACCGGTGCCGACCGGTTCGCGCACGAATTCAAGCGGGGTTTCCTCCGGCACGATGGTGACGAGAGACATCAGCAGCGGCAGGATCGGCTGAACCGGATCGGCCTTGAAATCGATCGTGTAGTCGTCGACGACCGTCGGGGTCACCGTGATGCCGCCGAAATAACGGCGCGATTCACAGGTGTTCTTGTCGCTCATGATGCGATCGAAGCTGTGCTTGACGTCCTTGGCGTCAAAGGTCGTGCCGTCGGAGAACTTGACGCCCTGGCGCAGGTGAAAGCGCCAGCTGCTGTCTTCGTTCTGCTCCCATTTTTCGGCCAGGCGCGGCATGACGCCCTTGTCGCCGCGAACGTCGAGTTCGGTCAGCGTTTCGCTGACGTTCTGCATGATGACGCGGCCGATGTTCGAGCGCGTGGCCATGCAGGGTTCGAGCAGGTCGGCCTCCTCGGCCAGCACGATCTTGATGGGGCCAGACCCCGCGAATGCGGGCGACAGGGCCGAACTCAACATGAGCGCACTCAAGACGAATAGTTTCTTCACGGCATTTCCTCCCTAGTGAAATTCGTTCAGCTGGATGTTGCTTTTCCCGATCGCGCGGCGATCAGCGCCGCACAACCGATGAGCCCGCCGCCGCAAAGCGTGGTGAGGGCGATGTCTTCACCAAAAAGCGCGAAGCCGCCGAGCGCCACGAGCGGCAGGCGCAAGAAATCGACCGGCGCGACGATCGTGGCGGGCGCGAGCGAAAAGGCATGGGTCATCATGCCCATGCAGGCCGTTCCGACGACGCCCTGCAGTGCCAGAAGCGTCATCTCCCTCGACCCCGGCATGGTCCAGAACGGCAAGGCGAAGAGAAGCGCGATCGGAACGGTCAAAAGGAGGTTCCAGACGACCAGCGTCGCGGTCTTATCGCCCTTCGACATGGATTTCAGGATCAGCTGGATGGTCGACTGGAGCACCGCGCCGGTGAGCGCGAGAAGGATGGCGAGACTGAAGCCGGTTCCCGAGGGGCCGATGATCAGCATCGCGCCGCCAAAACCGAGCACCACCGCACCGATCATAGCCGGACCAGGCCTTTCGCCCAGCGCCAGTGCGGCACCGAGCAACAGGAAGATCGGAGAGGTGAAGGCGATGGCCGTCACGTCGGCAAGCGGTCCCCAGCTGAAGGCAGCGAAAAAGGCGACCATGGCGAGCAGCTTGAAGCCGGCACGGACCGCATGCTGACGCAAGGGGTGGCTCGACCTCAAGACCGATGGGCGCAGGGCAATCCAGGGCAGAAGGATGACTGCACCGAAGAAGGCGCGGAAGAAGCCAATGACGAAGGGGTGCACGGCGCCGTTCAGCGCCCGCACGATCACCGCGTCGGTGGCAGCAAGGATCGCTGCGCCGACCGCGAACATGACCGCCATCTTAGCCCCCTTCGGGCTGGCTTCCGGCATAAGACCTCCTCCCGGCATCCTCTTGCCGGCTTGCCCAGACCATCCACCTTTCACAAAAGTTTGTCAAATTAATTCGCGATGTAAATTTTATTATGAAGCTGCCACAAAAAATAAAGACACAAAATCAGCATGTTAATAAATACAAAAAGAGAATCCATGCCGATTTGTAACTTTATCAAACTTGACAACTTTGAAAATTGAGCGATTTTCGAGGCAGACAGGAGGAACTCATGGACCCTGAAGAAATCGCCCGCAGCATGAACGGCCTGCTTCAAACCGTGGCGCCCGAGCGCATGGAAGCGCTGTTGCCGTCGCCGATGATCCAGAACCATGCTGCCTTCCTGCACCTGCTTTCAGACGGCGCGCTGGCCTGCGCCTGGTTCGGCGGCACGCTTGAGGGCAAGTCCGACATTTCCATCTTTGCCTCGGTGCTGCCGAAGGGCGCGACGCAATGGGGACCGCCACAGCGCCTGAGCTTCGATGCCGCGCATTCTGAACAAAACCCGGTTCTCTTCACCGCATCCGACGGCAGGCTGTGGCTCTTTCACACCTCCCAACCCTCCGGCAATCAGGATGAGTGCCGGATCCGGATGGCTGAGGTTCACCGTGATGCCTCCGACCCGTTGGCACTGACAACCAGCGAAGGCGGCTATCTGGACCTTCCTCGTGGCTGCTTTATCCGCGCGCCGCTCGTGGTGCGCAGCGACGGCGCGTGGCTGTTACCGATCTTCCGCTGTGTCCAGCGCCCGGGCCAGAAGTGGAACGGAAGCCACGACACGGCAGCCGTCGGCATTTCCCTCGACCAGGGCGCGACGTGGCAGCTAAAAGAACTGGATCAGTCCATTGGCTGCGTGCACATGTCGCCGGTGTCGCTCGGCGAAGGCCGTCTTGCTGCCTTCTTCCGCCGGCGGCAGGCCGATTGGGTCTACCGGAGCGAGAGCCTCGATGACGGTCACTCCTGGTCCGCGCCGGAGGCGAGCGACGTCCCGAACAACAATTCCTCGATCGCCGCTCTGCGCCTGAGTGACGGCAGGATCGCGATGATCTGCAATCCCGTCAGCGCGGCCGACACCGACGAGCGACGCGCCTCGCTCTATGACGAGCTCGGCGAGGACGACAACCGCCCGGACGCCGACCCCACGGGCGGCTGCGTACCGATCTGGGGTGTCCGGCGCGCGCCAGTCTCTCTCTGCCTCTCTGAAGATGGCGGCAAGACCTTTCCCGTGCGCCTGCTGATCGAGGACGGCCCCGGCACCTGCCTATCCAACGACTCGACCGACGGCCGCAACAAGGAGATGTCCTATCCCTGGTTGCTCGAAGGGCCGGACGGAACCATGCACCTTGCCTACACCTACCACCGGCGCGCCATCAAATATGTCCGCCTAGCCCCTGGCTGGGACCACGCCGACCAACGGAGACCTTCATGAGCAACATCATCGGCATAACCATGGGCGACCCGTGCGGCGTCGGCCCCGAGATTTCGGTGCGCGCGCTGGCCGACATGTCACAGCAGGAGCGCGACACGGTCCGGATCTACGGCAATCTCGCCACGCTCGAAGCGGCCCGGACCGCTCTCGGCCTTGAGGTCGATCTCGCCGGACATGTCGTCGATCTGCCGATCGAGGGGGCTCCGCTTGCCTGGGGACAGCTGAGCCCCGTCGCCGGCGACGCGGCCTTTCGCTTCATCGAAAAGGCGGTGCGCGATGCTGAAGCCGGTGTGATCGGCTGCATCGTCACGGCGCCCATCAACAAGGAAGCGCTGAACCTTGCCGGTCATCACTATGACGGCCACACAGGAATGCTGCGCAGCCTCACCGGCTCCAAGGCCGCTTACATGCTGCTTGCCTCCGAACGCCTCAAGGTCATCCACGTTTCTACCCACGTGGCGTTGCAGGAGGCAATCCGGCGCTCGACGACGGAACGGGTGCTCGCCACCATCCGCGCCGGCGACGCTCACTTGAAACGCATCGGTTATGCGGCACCCAAAATCGCGGTCGCCGGCATCAATCCCCATTGCGGCGAAAACGGCCTGTTCGGCACCGAGGATGACGACCAGATCGCGCCGGCCGTTGCAGCAGCACGTGCGGAAGGCATCGATGCCTATGGACCGATTTCCGCAGATACGGTGTTCCATCGCGCCTATTCGGGCGCCTTCGACCTCGTGGTCGCGCAGTATCACGACCAGGGGCACATCCCCGTGAAGCTCGTCGCCTTCGACACCGCCGTAAACGTCTCGGTGGACCTGCCGATCGACCGAACCTCGGTCGATCACGGCACGGCGTTCGACATCGCCGGCAAGGGGATCGCCAACCACGGCAACATGAATTCTGCCATCGCCTATGCCCGCAAGCTGGTGGCGGGCGACGCCAAGCGAGGATGACACCATGACCATCGCTCCCATTACCCTTCATCAACCGCGCCGGCTTGCCGTCGGCGCCGGCACGATCGCAGAGGTCGGCGCCTGGGCGGCCGATGCCCGTTCAGTACTCGTCATCGCCACGCCGATCACCGCCGGTTTCGTCGATCGCCTGAAGCTTTCCGGCCGCGTCACGGTGTTCGACGCCATCCCGGGCGAACCCGATGTCGACACACTCGATGCCGCACTCGACTTCGCGCGCCAAAACAAGCCGGACCTCATCGTCGGCCTTGGGGGCGGATCGGTGCTCGACGTGGCCAAGCTGGTTGCCGTGCTCTGGGACTCCAAGCAGACGCTTGCCGATGTTGCCGGACCGAACCGGGTTCTCGGCCGCAACACCCGCCTTGCCCAGGTCGCCACGACCGCCGGCACAGGCTCGGAGGCCGGCATCCGCTCGCTGATCACCGATCCCGCGAAGGGAAACAAGATCGCGGTCGAAAGCCCGCACATGATTGCCGACGTCGCCGTTCTCGATCCGGAACTCACCTATTCCGTGCCGTCAGCGGTCACCGCCGCCACCGGCGTCGATGCCATGGCCCATTGCGTGGAAGCCTTCACCAATCGCCGCGCCCATCCGATGATCGACGGCTTTGCCCGCATGGGCTTCAAGCTCGTCGGCAAATATCTCGCTCGCGCCGTCCGGGATGGATCAGATACCGAGGCGCGAGAAGGGATGATGCTTGCCTCCTACTACGGCGGCATCTGCCTTGGCCCGGTCAACACCGCCGCTGGCCATGCCATCGCCTATCCGCTCGGCACGCGGCTTCGCCTGCCGCATGGCCTGGCAAACGCCATCATCTTTCCGCATGTGCTCGCCTTCAACCAACCAGTTGCGGCGGGCAAGACGGCAGAAGTCGCAACGGCGCTGGGTCTGGGCGAAAATCTCTCCTCCCGGGAACTCCTGGGCGCTGCCCGTGGCTTCTGCCGTGACCTCGGCATCGAGATGTCGCTTGCCGCTCACGGCGCAAATGCCGACGATTTGCCACTCTATGCAAGCGAGGCCCATGCCAACCGAAGGCTGATGGACAACAACCCGAGCGACATGAGCGTGGAGGACGTGCTTGCCGTCTACAAGGCAGCCTTCTGAGCAATAGACCAATGCAAAAAACAAAGCCCCGGCGCCTGCCGGGGTTTTTGCTTTATCGACTATTTGGTCGCCTGGAACAGACGTTCGCGGGATCCGGCAAGGTGGTCATGCATGAGTTGCCTCGCCTTTGCGCCTTCACGCGCGGCAATCGCTTCCGCGATCGCTTCGTGCTCACCGAAAACGCGCGTCAGCCCCGTCGTCTCCCGTTTGACCGAGGCGCCATGAAACCGCATGCCGACGGCGATGTGGTCCTTGAGCGCTTCCATCGCCGTGAAGAAATAGCTGTTCTGCGCGGCGCGCGCGATCGCAAGATGGAACTGGAAATCGGCATCCTCCCGGTGCGATTGCCGGTTGGTGGCGTCCCGCATCAGTTCCAGCGCCTGGCGGATGGCGGCCAAGCCGGCCGCGTCGTGACGCTCCGCGGCGGCGGCCGCCGCAGCCGGCTCGACCGTCAGGCGGAACTCGTAGCAGTTCAGGAGATCGGCAACGTTCTCAAGCTGTCCGAAGCCCAGCGGCTCACGCATGCCGACGGCACGAACGAAGCTGCCGGCACCGCGGCGCGAATAGATGAAGCCCTGCTCGCGCAGTCGGCGCAGCGCTTCGCGGATGATCGGACGCGAAACCTCGAACTCGCTTGCCAGCTCGTGCTCGGTCGGCAAGCGCTCGTCCGGCTTGTAGGCGCCGGACTTGATCGCACGGTGCATGCGCTCAAAGACGAGATCACCGAGGCTCTTGCGTGCTGTTCCGTTCTCCAGTCCCATCCGTCATCCCATCTTGCGGAGGACAGCCTCCGCGATTTCCTTAAGCGTGCCCGGCGCACCGAATCCGCCAGACTTGGCGATGATGCAACGTCCGTCGACCTCAGCCAAGCCCAGGCCGGGCAGGCATTCGCCGAGCAGACGAAAACGCTGGATGCCCATCTTCTTCAATACCGCCTCTGCGGTTGCGCCGCCGGACAGAAGCAGCGTGCCCGCCCGTTCGACAAGGCCCGGACAAACGCTTTCGGCTAGCGCCTCGGAAACGGCCTCCGGCGTCACCTCACCGTCGCCCGGCACCGCCTGAACAAGCGTGATTGCGCCGCCGGTATCGTTTGCGACCGAAAGCCGGCCGTTGGGCGCGGGCAAATAGGATAGGGCAAGGCCGTCGCGAAGCGTGTCGATCTGGGCAAGGGTAATCGGATCACGAGACCCGATGACGAACAAGGCCGGGCCGGCCGACACCTCGGCAGCCCGCGCTTGTTGACCGCCGCTCATCCGCTCGGCAAGCGCCTCGGCCAGACCACGCGCACCAATCAGTAGATCCGCGCCGCTTCTTTCCGCATCCTGAAGTAAGGCGCGCATTTCCGCCTCGGTGGAGACGTCCGGGATCACGGCCTTGGTCGCATGCGGGCCGAGCTTCTCGGCAATCGAAATGGGCGTATCGACCCCGAAGCCTTGTACGCTCCCGGACATGACGACCCGACCGAAGGCTGGAATGGCGGGCGCCACGAGCGCTGACCCGAAAGACATCGCGTCGAGTTCGGCAACGATGTTGCCCTTAAGACGGGAGTCGACCTTCTTGAAGATGCGCGAACCGGAAGGCAGCGCGGCGAGCGTGGCAACGGTTCGGTGCCTGGCCAATGCGGGGCTGAGCTCTCGCGATCCGAGATTGACCGAAACCACGTCCGGCCCCGTTTTCAGGACATCATCAATCGCCTCGGGTGCCAAGGCGACTTCGACATAAAAGCCCCTCGCGGCAAAGGGCGCTGCGGCATCCAGAGCGCCGGTCAGATCATCAGCGACAATGACGAGCATCTCAAAATCCAGACGATTTGTTGTTATCTTTAAATGTCCAGTTTATGTTGAAATGTCAATATTTTTCGAAATTAAATTACAAATCATACGCGCTCTTCCGCGGCGTGAGCGAGGCACCTGTTTTCGTCCTCGGGCTCCCGCGTGCCGATCGTCAGGAAGCGCGCGCCATAGCCTGGCAACAGCAGACTGTCCTCCGCAAGGCCGGAAATCTCGCCCAGGAGGGGCTGCAGCAATTTTCTCTTCGAAGAGGAAAAGGAACGGTCGAACAGGCGGCGCCTGAATGCCCGTTCCTCAGACGTTTTCACCAGTCGCACGGCTAAGCGTGCCACGCAGGATGACCGTCAGGTTCGCCACATCATCGGGCCGAGCGATATTGAGCCTCCCTGCGCCGACGCGAGCGCCGTTGGCTGGATGTCGCGCGCACTATCGCTGCGCGACCGGGCGCACCAGTGGCGTCACGCGGCGGATAGTCACCCGGCGGTTCTCTTCCTCTGGCTCCTGCGTGCCGATCTTCAGGAAGCGCTCGCCATAGCCTTGCGTCACCAGGTTTTCCGCCGGGATGCCGTAGACTTCCGTCAGGAGAACCGCGACGGATTCGGCGCGCTCGTCGGAGAGAACGAGGTTCGACCGGTCAGAACCGACAGCGTCCGTGTGCCCTTCGATGAAGAAGGTTTCGCCGGGATCCTTGCCGAGCACTTTCTGCATGGCGTCCGCGACCGTTCGCAGCGTCTTTGCCTGTGACATCGACACTTCGGCGCTCCCCGTGTCGAAGTGGATCGTGTCGAGATCGATGCGCCGGACCTTGTCACGGAGGCGGGCCGAATTGCGGACCTCGTCGATCGTATAGACGCGCTCCACGCGTTCGACCGGCGGTTCGGACAGGAACGCGTAATAATCCCGATCCGGTTCCTGCGAATAGTCGACGACGTAGTCGTCGACCGGGATCGTCAGGCGCATCGGCGGCAGGTCATAACCGACGTCGACGATCGCCGGGCGTCGTTCGTCCTGGTAGTCCGGCGCGTACATCAGCACATATTCGTTGCCGTCGCCGTCGACACGCGAGCGCTGCAAGACGTCACCATAGCGGTCATAGACGGTGACAATCCGGTAGCCTCCCGGGCGCACGATCGTTTCACGCACGCGGCCGCGCGGAAGTTCGTCATAGTACGCTTCCCGCGCATCGTGGCGCAGGCGCGGGCGATCGTCGCCTCGCACGAAGATCTGGTCGCCAACGCCAAGGACGACACGGTCGTCGAGCCTCTCGACCACGTGCACCTCGTTCACATCATTGTTCGTGGTGTTGTTGACGGTCCTGTTGTTGATCACCGTATTGTTGATGACGGTGTTGTTGATGATGTTCGTCGTGTCCGGAACCGCAAAGGCAGGCGCCGCTTCGACGCGTCGGCCCTCCTCCTTGATCGCCGCCTCGATCCTCTGCGGGGCCGCCTGCCGAACCTCGGCCGGGATTTCGGCCTGGGCCGCGGCGTCATCCGTCGGCGGCGCTACGGCCTTTTGCTCGGTGCGCAGCTCTTCACGCTGCTTGCGCCGAGCCTCGCGCGCTCGGTCGCCACCCGACTTGTCGGCATCCTTGTCGCTGTCGAGCACGGCGGCACCGTTATCGACCGGAAGCACGACGGTTTCGTCGGTCGCCGCCGGGTCCTCAGCGATCTTGCGCTTCTCAGCCTTCGTGCGCTTGTCGACGACAACAGGCGCAGCCTTGCCCTGACGCTGCTCGGCTGTTGCGGGCTGTTTAGACCCTGGAACCGGCTGCTTGTCACTCTCGCCGGTCTGTGGCGCCGGCTGTTCCGTGGACGGTGCGGCACGCTGTTCGGGCGCCTTCCGCTCGTCCGGCCGCTGATCTTCAGCTTGCTGCTTGCGTTTCTTGGGCACTGGGACCTGTTCCTCCCCAGTGTTCTGCGGGGTGCTCTCTTCCACGGCAGGCTGCTGTCCTTCCGCTTGCTGCTTACGCTTCTTGCGTTCAGGCGCCTGTTGCTCCTCAGCCTGCCGCGGCGCCACGTCCTCGGCGCCAGGCTGCTGCTCTCCGGCCTGTTGCTTGCGCTTCTTGCGCTCAGGTGCCTGTTGTTCCTCGGCCTGCCGCGGAGCGCCTTCCTCGATGGCGGGTTGCTGTTCTTCGGCCTGCTGCTTGCGCTTCTTTCGCTCGGGCGCCCGTTGCTCCTCGGCCTGCCGCGGTGCCACGTCCTCGGCGCCAGGCTGCTGCTCTTCGACCTGTTGCTTTCGCTTCTTGCGTTCAGGCGCCTGTTGCTGGTCCGCCTGTCGCGGTGCGCTTTCCTCGGCGCCGGGCTGCTGTTCTTCAGCCTGTTGCTTGCGCTTCTTGCGAGACGGCTCTTCCGTCTGGCGCTGCGGCTCCTCGGCCTGCGGTTGCTGCTGTTCTGCCTGCCCTTCCTCGGCGGCCTGCTGCTTCTTGCGCTTCTTGAGCAGAAGCAAGTCCTCGGGCGACTGCTGACCGACCCCTTCCTGCGCGACCTGGAACGGCGCCCTCAGGCTCTCGGCCAGCGCCGGCTGAATCACGAGTGATACGGCGAAGACTGGAAGGGCGACCGTTGCGAAAAGTTTGGAAGGAATCGACATGACTTTCACTCCTCTTACTGGGAGGCCCCGGCGCCCGTCGGCGCCGTACGAACGGCGCGCGTTACGTGGCAGCACAAGAGGGGCCATCACCCACGCCTTCGACTTTGTGTCCGTCAAAGGCTAGTCCCAACGCAGCAGCGCGCGAACGGTTCCGCGCGATAGACCCGTTGCGAAACTGCTGACTGCAGGCTCGGACGGTCATTCCCAGGGATCGAAGAGGCAAAAGTGAGGCGTTGTCGGCCGGGTGTGCGGGCGGCTGTCACCGATCATGCAGGCGGAGGTCGTGGCGATCCGCTTGAGCTGCCGCCCACCCAGAATATCATCGGGTCGGCCGTGATGTTACGCGCCGTCGTCCGGTGGCTGTTACAGTCGCAGGCATTCGGCGGGTGGCGAAACGTTCGCGCCACCCGCCAAACGAACATGTCTACCCGGCGAGCTTCGCCCGGAGCGCCGACCAGCCGGCTGCAAAGACATGCGTAGAGATGATCTCCACGTACTTTCCGGCATCCTCCGGTGCCTCGTCGAAAACGGCGGTCCATTCGACAAAGGTGCGGTTGCCGTCGGTGATCGGAAGCAGCCTGATCCCCGCAACATAGTTCGTCACCGGAAAGGCCGGTTTCACGAAGCTGTAGGAGAGCGAATGCTCGCTATCGCTTAGGGCAAGGAGCTGCTCGCGAACATGGGCTCCATCCTGAAGATAGAAGGAGCGCACGCAACCGACTTCGGCGCTGCCTCGTCCCTCTTCGATTTCACTGCTGGCGATGGCCGGGTGCCAGGTCGCCAGGCCGTTGAAGTCGCGAACGATCTTCCAGACGGTCTCAATCGGCGCATCGATCACTGCGCTTGCATATGCCTTTGCCACATTTCCCTCCTACTGCTGGATGACAAGTTTCTTGAAGGCCTGCGTCTGGGCGACGAGGGCCTTTTCGACCGGAAGACGCTCCATGCTGGATGCGCCATAAAACCCGTGGCAACCCGGGCACCGCTCGAGGATGTAGCGGGCATCCTCCGGCTCGGCGATCGGGCCGCCATGGCACAGGACGATAATGTCGGGATTGACGCTTCGGGCCGCAGCCGCGATCGCGTTGACCGCATCGACACAGGCCTCAAGCGTCAGCGCGGTGTCAGCGCCAATCGCGCCGCCGGTCGTCAGCCCCATATGGGCGACGACGATGTCTGCCCCCGCCTCCGTCATGGCCCGGGCATCGTTGGCCGAAAACACATAGGGCGTGGTCAGCATGTCTTTGCTGCGCGCCAGGCGAACGAGGTCGACCTCCAGGGCGTAACCCATGCCTGTCTCTTCGAGATTGGCCCGAAACGTGCCGTCGATGAGACCCACGGTCGGAAAATTCTGAATGCCGGCGAAACCGACGGCCTTCAGCTGGTCCAGGAAGAAATCGAAGTTGCAGAACGGATCCGTGCCGTTCACGCCGGCAAGAACCGGCGTGTGCTTGACCACGGGCAGCACCTCGCGTGCCATGTCGAGCACGATCTCGTTGGCGTTGCCATAGGCAAGGAGGCCGGCAAGCGACCCTCGTCCGGCCATGCGGTAGCGGCCGGAGTTGTAGATGACGATGAGGTCGATACCGCCGGCTTCCTCGCATTTGGCCGAAAGGCCGGTGCCAGCGCCGCCGCCGATGATCGGGATCTTCGCTTTGATCTGCTGGCGAAATTTGTCCAGCAACTGGCGTCTTTCAAACTTCATACTAACTGCCTCTACTGATTTCGTTGAAATGACGAAGGATTTCGGAACTGAATTGCGGCGCGTTGATTGCGTGCGGCACGCGCAGGACGCGACGCTCGTCGGTCTGCTCAACCGTGTTTTCGATGGCGGTGAACAGGGCCTCGTCTGCCTCCGGATCGTGGAAAGGCTGGCCCGGTGCATCGAGCAGCGACACCCCGCCCGTCGGCAGAAGGAAGCGAACCGGACCGATGCTGCGGTTCAGGCGCTCGCCGATCCATTTGCCCATCGCGACATTCTCGTCGACCGTCGTGCGCATCAGCGTGATCTGCGGGTTGTGCACATAGAGATTGCGGTGGCGATACTTCTCCGGAACCGTCTCGAGACCGGCGAAGTTCACCATGTCGAGGGCGCCGCAGGATCCTACATAAGGAAGGTCCGACTGGGCAAGGAAGCCGAACCGCTCTTCGGTCGCCGGCAAGATGCCGTCAAACAGCAGATCGCACACCTCAGTGGTGGTGATGTCGAGAACGCCTGCGAGATAGCCGGACGAAGCAAGCTTCTCCATCGACTGCCCGCCGATGCCGGTCGCGTGGAACACCAGGCATTCGTACCGCTCGCGCAGCTGCTCGACGACCTGGGTGACGCAAGGGGTGGTGACGCCAAACATCGTCAGGCCAAGCGCCGGCCGGTCGTCCTGCTCGGCTTCCCGCCGGTTGCGCACCATTCCGGCGATGGAATTGGCGGCATTGGCAAGGACGGTTCGCGAGATCCGGTTGAGCCCGGCGATATCCGTGATCGAATTCACCATCGCGATGTCGTTCGGACCGACATAGGCGCTGACGTTTCCGGCCGCCACCGTCGAGACCATCACCCGCGGCGTTCCGACCAGCAGGGCGCGCATGGCCTGGGTCACGACCGCGGTTCCTCCGGATCCGCCAAGCCCGATGATGCCGCCGACGTCGTCACGCGACAGGATGAACCGTTCGAACGCCAGTCCCATGGCGGAAACGGCGCTGCCGCGATCCCCGGTAAAGACGGCTGCGACACCGCCCGGATGGAACCCGGCAACCTCTCTCGCATCGATATCGGCATCCGCCGAAGGCTTGGCGGTGGAAAGATCCACCAGAACCGCAGGCATCGATTGCGCCCTGATCAGCTCCGCCACGTAGCGCAGCTCGTCACCCTTGGTGTCGAAAGTGCCCGCTACATAAATCGTCTTGGCTGTATTCATTCATTCCTCCTCAGGTATTTCTTATCTTTCTCATCGCCCCGCGCAGGCCGAGGCCGATCATCGCCAACAGGGTGATCGCGTAGGGCGCGATATCGGTGATCTGGTTCGGCAAGCCCTGGCCCTGCAGCCGGAGGCCGATCGCGTCTGCGAGACCGAAACCGAAACAGGCGAGCGCGATGCCGAGCGGATGGGCGCGCCCAAGCATGACGGCAACCACCGCGATCCAACCGCGACCGGCCGTCATGTTTTCGGCAAATAGGGCGACCGAGCCGAGCGCCAGCTGCGCACCCGCCAGACCGCACAGAGCGCCCGCGAGAAGCACGATCGCCGTCTGATAGCGGTTCACATTCGCACCCATCGCCGCTGCTGCAGACGGCACTTCACCGATCCCCCGCAAGCGCAGGCCCCATCGCGTGCGAAACAGGTAGACGTTGAGGACGAGCACGAGCAGCCATGAGAGATAGACCAGCAGATTGTGCCCATCGGCGATGGCGCCGAGGACGGGAAGCCCGGCAAGAGCGCCGATGCCGAAGCGCGGCAAGGCGATCACCGCGGGATCGACCAGTGTGCCGGTGACGCCGAAAAGCGCGCTCAGAAGATAGGTTGTCAGCCCTGCGGCAAGCAGGTTCAGCCCAATGCCGATCACGATCGGATCGCCGCCGAAGCGGGCGCCGCCGAGCGCAAGGGGGAACGCGAAGATCGCGGTGCAGACGACGGCGAACAGAACCGCAACCATCGGCGAGCCGAAGGCAACGCTCGCCGCGACCGCGGCGAAAGCGCCGACCAGCATCTTGCCCTCAAGCGCGATGTTGAAGACGCCTGCGCGCTCGCACAATGTTCCGGCCATCGCCGCCAGAAGCACCGGCGTCATCAGATCGAGGACCTGCGAAAGAAGCATGTTGAGCATGGTCTATCGCCTCTTGAAGAACACGGTACGCGCGGCGAGGCACAGAATGATCAGCGCCTGCAGAACCCATGTGAGGACAGCCGGAAGACCGAGCGCCCGTTCCATGGCGAAGCCCCCCACCTGCAGCGCCGCGAAGAACGCCGCGGTGACGACCGTCGCGATCGGGCTTGCCATCGCAAGAACCGCGGCCATCAGCCCCGACCAGGTATAGCCCGGCGCAAGCAAGGCCCCGTCAGTGAACCGGTACTGCTGCCCGAGGATCAACAGTGCTCCAACCAGACCGGCAAGAGCGCCGCTCAGGAAGGCGACCCGCTGCGTCTGCCGCGGCAGGTTCGTGCCCGAGTACCCGGCGAAGCGCGGATTAAGCCCAGTCATTCGCCACTCGAAACCGTTGACGCCATGTTTGTCGTTGACGATGACGGCAATCGCAACCGCGGCCATGGTCAACATTCCGACGCTGATCGGCAGATCGAAAATGCTATTTGGGAGACGTGCCGCGGAGGCGACGCGATAGGTTTCCGGCATGCCCGTCGAGGGATCGCGCAACGGGTAGCGTACCAGATAGGATGTGACGCCGCGTGCGATGTAGCTGAGCAGCAGGCTCGTGATCAGAAACGGGATGGCGAGGCCAAGCTGAAGTACTGCCGCGATCCAGGCATAAAGCCCGCCTGCACAAATGGCGGCCGTCAAGGCGAGCACGGCCCGCACGGCCCCTGGTACCGGAACATAGAGCGCAACGAGCGCGGCCGCGAGCCCGCCCACCAGCATCTGCCCGTCGCCGCCGAGATTGATGAGGCCGGCGCGAAAGGCAATTGCGGCGGCAAGACCCATGCCGATCAACGGGACCGAGCGGCTGAGCGTCTCACCCAGACCGCGCCCCAGAAGCGCACCCTGGACGATTTCCTGATAGACCGAGAGGGGATTGGCGCCGGTCGAAAGCACCACGAGCCCCCCAAGCACGACGGCGACCGCGATGGACAGCAAGATTGCCGTCAATCGAGATTTCGTCTCGAGACCAACTCCTGTCATGCCCCTGCCGCTCCCCCCATCATCCATCTCCCAATGGTGTCTTCGTTCATGTCTTTCCCACTGAGGCTGGCGTCGATACGGCCTTCAAACATCACGAGAATCCGGTCTGAGAGCGCCAGCAGCTCGGTGAGGTCGGACGAGACCACCAGAATGGCCCGGCCCTTGTCCCGTTCGGCGATCAGGGTCTTGTGGATGAATTCGATCGCCCCGACGTCCACGCCCCGTGTCGGCTCTTCGATGACGATCAGCGGCGACCCGTGCTCGATTTCGCGCGCGATGACGACCTTCTGCATGTTGCCGCCCGACAGCGATCCGATCGGCACGTCTTCCGAGGCGGCCTTCACCTTGAATTGCTCGATGAGCCTGCGGGCCTGCGCGCGGATCGCCTGCTTCTTCAAAAACCCGTAGCTCGACACCGCGGCCGTTCGATGCGTGCCGAAGGCAATGTTTTCGGCGATCGAAGCGGCCGGTGCCGTGCCCGTCAGGTGACGATCTTCCGGCACGTATGAAATGCCGACGGCGCGGCGTTCGGCGATCGAAAGCCCCGCAACGTTCCGCCCTGCGATGACGACCTCGCCGGTCGAAGCCTCAAGCCCGGTCACGGCCGAAATCAACTGCGGCTGCCCGTTTCCCGAAACGCCGGCGATCCCGACGATTTCGCCCGGCCGCACATCGAATGTGACGTCGTTTACCACGGCCACGCCGCCCTTTCGCACCGACAGGTTCCGGACAGAGAGCATCGGCTGCGCGGTCGAAGTGACCTTGGCGGCGACCGTCGGTGGCACGTTGCGCCCGACCATCGCGCGGATGATCTCCGCCTCGTTGGTCTGCCGGGTCGTCAGCGCGCCCGAGACCCTGCCGTCACGCATGACCGTGATCTCGTCGGTGACTGCAATGACCTCGGGGATCTTGTGCGTCACCAGGATGAGGGCCATGCCCTGGCTTGCCAGATGGCGCATCGCCACAAAGAGACTGTCGCGCTCCTGCGGCGTAAGCACCGCCGTCGGCTCGTCGAGGATCAGTACCTTTGCCTGGCGCGAAAGCGCCTTCAGGATCTCGAGACGCTGGCGAATGCCCACCGCCAGATCACGCACGCGGCTGTCGGGATTAATCTCCAGGCCGTGTTTTTCCCCGAGCTGCCGCACGACATCGCGCGCGGCAGCTGCGGAAACAAACGGCCCCTTTCCCGGTTCGTTCTGGAACACCAGGTTCTCCCAAACGGTCAGGTCGGGAAACTGCCTGAACGTCTGGTGGACCATGCCGACACCGGCAGCGATAGCACCGAGCGGGCTTGCGAAGTCCATCGTCTTGCCATCGATCCGGATCTCGCCGGCATCCGGCTTGAGCAACCCATACAGGATGTTCATCAGGGTCGATTTTCCGGCCCCGTTTTCTCCCATCAAGGCATGGATTTCGCCGCTTTTGACCGAAAGGTCGATCCCGTCATTGGCAACGAGACTGCCAAATCGCTTCGAGATGCCCTTCATCTGGAGCAAGGTCATTGCTTCAGCTCCCGGACCGCTATTGGGCCATGGGGTCAGGCACGGTGATGGCGCCCGACACGATCTTTGCCTGGATCTCGGTCAGCTTGCCGATGACATCAGGCGCCTTGGCGATCATGCAGCCGGACGCAGCCAGGTCCTCGGACATGGCAACGAGTTCGAGCCCGCCTTCCGCCAGACCGAAGCTCTCGACAGGCTTAGCCGTGCCTTTCAGGATGCCGTCAATGGTTGCGGGAAGAACGACGTCCACGCGCTTGAGCGTGCTGTCGAGTATCGCGCCGGGCGCATCGCCGCATTGGTTGACGTCGAGGCCGATCGCCATCGCTCCCGGCTTTTCCGCCACCGCCTTGAACACGCCGCCGTTGCTGCCGGCCGCGACCGCGTAGATGCGGTCTGCACCGTTGGAGAGCTGCAGGACTGCCTGGGTCTGTGCCCGCACCGGATCCTGGAAGGGATTGTCCCCGCCGATCCACGCCGTCGGCAGCACGTTGATGTCGGGGTTGGCAGCCTTGGCGCCGAGTTCGTAGGAATCCGTGTAGCGATGCAGGAACGGAATATCGAGCGCACCGATCACGGCCACCGTCTTGCTCTGTGACGTCAGGGCAGCTTCGGCCCCGGCGAGATAGGCGATTTCCTGTTCGCGGAACACCGCGCAATAGACATTCTCCGGTGCTTCCGGAATACAGGTGTCGATGATTACGAACTTCGTTTCCGGGTTTTCCGGTGCCAGATCGGCAATAATGTCACCGAACTCGAAGCCCATGACCGTGACGATCGGGGCGCCCATGTCGATGGCGGCCTGAACGTTCTGACGGCGGGTCGACGGATCCGTGCCCTCGAATATGCGCGCTTTCGCCCCTTGAGCCTCGGCGGCCTTTTCGATCCCCGTCTTGCCGAGACCGAGGAACTTGTTCACGCCGATGCGGCTCGGTGTCACCAGGACATAGGACGTGTCGTCGGCCCTGGCGGACGCTGTCGTCGCCGCAATGGCGAGCAAGGAACCGAGGCAGATATGCAGGAATTTGCTGGTAGTCGTCATCTTGGACTCCATGAGCAAGTGTGTCGCGATGGTGGAACGCTGCGGACGCCGGTTCGCCGGCGCACCGATCAGTACGGCGTGTCGCCACCGTCGGCGTTGATCGCCTGACCGCGAATGATGATCGCGTCGTCGCTGAGCAGGAACGAAATCGTCCGCGCCACTTCGACCGGGTCGATATGACGACGCAACTGCGAGCTGACGAGCTGCTTGAAGACCTCGTCGGGCGCCTGCTTGACCAGGTCGCCATAGGCGACAGCAACCTCACGCAACATGTCCGTTGCCATGCCGCCGGGGCAGACGCAGTTGACGTTAATATCCTGCGGCGCAAGCACTTCGGACAGAACCCGGGTGAAATTGATCATGGCCGCCTTGCTGGCGCTGTAGGCCAGCGATTGCGTATGGCCCTTCTTGCCGGCCTCCGAAGCGACATTGACGATCGCTCCCTTGATGCCCTTGGCAATCATTGCCTTGGAAACGAGCCTGGCTGCCTCGAACGCACCGTAGACGTTGATGGAGAAGATGCGCTCCCAATCGCTCCAGGGCGTTTCGAGCGGATCGACATGGCGAACGATCGCCGCGCAGTTTACCAGCCCGTCGATTGCCCCGAGGCGCGCTTCGGCTTCCTTGATCGCGGCTGCGATCGAGCCTGCATCGGCCAAGTCGACGACGACGCCGGACAGCGCCTTGCGGTCATGTCCCAGGCTCGCGATCGCCTCTTCCAGGGCTTGCGCACGGACATCGCCGATGACGACCGAGGCACCCTCGGCAACGAGCAATCCTGCAGCCGCCTTGCCGGCGCCGCCCGCACCGCCAAGCACCAGGTAGCGCTTGTTTGCATGCGAGCGCGTCGGTGCAACCTGCCTCACGGCCAACGGGGCATGCTCGCCCCTCGTGGCAAAGGAACCCATGTATCCTCCCTTTGAGCCTCCGCTTGGAAACTCTTCCTCTCTGTTCTCCGGGAACCACGTTGCTCCAGTCACGGGGATCTGACAAAGTCCACTTGTCGAGAAGTGGATCACAAATGAACAGGATTTCTCCCGCCCGCATCGGCCGGCTTATCGGCAACTGGCGAACCTCAGACGGCAAGGTCAGCGAGCAACTCAGCTTTTCGATCGGCAGATTGATTACGGCAAGGGAGTTGCCCGTCGGCGGTGTCCTGCCGTCGGAACGGGCGTTGGCGACGGCGCTTGCGGTCAGTCGCGGGACGGTCGTGGCGGCCTATGGCTCGCTGCGGGACGCAGGCGTGCTGGACAGCCGCCATGGCAGCGGCCACCGCATCGTTGCCGCCGCGGCGCCATCGGGGGCGGCGCACACGCGCCTGGCCGGCGAGATCCGGGCGCTGCCACAGGACATCGACATGACGAGCGGCGCCCTGCAGCCGTCACCCATCCTGACCGAAATGCTGGCGGCGTTGAAAGGGGCGGACCTTGCCAGTGTGGCAGCAGGCCTCGGCTACGACGCCTCCGGCCTGCCGGCGTTGCGCTGGGCCATCGCGCGTTATTACGCGGACCTTGGGTTGCCGACGCATCCGGACAACATCCTGATTACCAGTGGCGCGCAGCAGGCCGTCTGGTTGCTCGCCAATGCGATGGTGGATGCGTCGGACGCGGTGGTGGTCGAAGACCCTGTCTATCGCGGTTCGCTCGAAGCCTACCGCCGCCGCAACGCGCGGATCGTTCCGATCGCGGTGACCGACGAGGGCCTTGATATCGGCCAATTGGAGAAGGCGCTCAAGAACCGCCCGAGGCTGCTTTATCTCTTTCCCGAGGCGCACAATCCGACCGGTCGTTCGCTCAGCGATCAGAGCCGGCGTGAGCTCCTCGACCTCCTCGAGCGCTATCCGACGTTTCTGATCGAGGACGGCGCGCAGAACGAGCTTTCGACCATCGCCGGACGAACACCGCGCCCTGTGGCGGGACAGGCCAATCCAGAGCTTGTTGCAACCATCGGCACGCTTTCGAAGCTGTTCTGGGGCGGCCTGCGCATCGGCTGGATCCGTGCCGCGCCGCCGGTCGTGAAGCGCCTGGCGAGCTTCAAGGCGGTCAACGATCTCGGCTGCTCGATGTTCGATCAGCACCTGGCCGTCGGCCTGCTCGAAAACATTCGCGAGGCGCGGGTCTATCGTCACCGCGAGATTTCCGAGCATCTGGAGGCGGCAGAAAGGATCATCGCCGATCATGCGCCGGGCCACTGGCATTGGTCGCGTCCCTCGGGAGGGACTGCGATGTGGATCCACATGCCCGGCATCGATGCGGTGGCCTTGTGCCAGGAAGCACAACGCCACCGCCTGTTCCTGTCTGCCGGACCCGGCTATTCCGCGCGGGAAAATTTCGGCGACGTCATACGCCTGCCCTTTGTCCGCCCGCTGCAAACCATGCAGTTCGCAATCGAAACCATCTGCAGCCTGGCAGGCGGAAAATCCGCCGGCTAGGCGCAGCCACGCTTCGCTATTGTTCCAGGTTCACGTAGGAATCCGGGAAAAAGCGCGGCGTGCACAGGCAATAGAACTCAAGATCGACCGAGCCTGTGTTTTCGATACGTTGCGCCGCACCGGCCGGTATCACCGCCTGATCGCCGACGCGAAGCTTCTGCTTGACGCCATCAACCTCCAGAATGCCCTCGCCCTGGCGAAGAACGTAGCGCTCGATCACCCCGGTGAGGCTGTGCAGTTGCGTGGTAACCCCGACCTCTACGCGGGCGACTGCAAGCGACGCTTCGGGCGACGCGTCGCAATTGTGCAGTTCGGTGATGTAGCACCGTTCATCCGTCCAGAATTCTCCCTGACCGTTTGCAAATACGATCCCGCCTTTGTCGACAACCACGGCATTCCTCCTTCTTGTTGCGGACTGAACAGAACGGGGAACACCTGGATCGACAAGGACCACTTTTTATAAAGTGGTCCAGGAACCATATTGTCTCGCAGATCTTGGGGCAGACGGCCCTGCCGGACCCTTTGGCCTCATACGCCCAAAATGCGCTGGCGGACGATCGGTGTTGTTGGCCGATATCGTGTGCTGCGCCAGTTTAGTTCACACCATATCGCCCTGGTATCGGTTGAGCGGGAGATCCATCCCGGTCGCCATGCGATGGATTTGTGTCATGGCGGGTTCGAAGATCGCATTGCGGCGCTCAAGCTCGGCATGTTCGGCAAGATAGGCCGGTACGAGTTCGGAAATCTCATCGAGCACGGCCTGTTCATCCACCGTGGTCAGACGACCATCCTGCATCACAACCCGTCCGGCAACCATGACCGTCTCGATCGAGGATCCATTTTCCGAATAGACAAGGTGCTTGGCGATATCGTTGAGAGGCTGGAAGGGATAGTTGCGCATGTTCAGGACCAGGAGATCGGCCGATTTGCCGACTTCGAGGGAGCCGGTCACCTGCTCCAGCATCGCCGTTTTCGCGCCGCCGATGGTCGCCATGGCGAGAATCTCGTCCGCCTTCAGCCATCTCTCATAGTCGGTGCCGGCAGCACTATGTACGAGACCGGCGACACGCATGACGTCGAAGATGCGCGATGTATCGTTCGACGAAACGCCATCGGTGCCGAGGCCAACGGTGACGCCGGCATCGAGCAGGCGGCGGATCGGCGCGATGCCGGCGCCAAGCTTCAGGTTCGAGACGGCATTATGAGCGATGGAGACGCCCGCCTGTCCCATGAGCTCGATGTCGTCGTCGCTCACCCATACCGAGTGTGCGATGGTCGTATTGCGCTTTAGAAGCCCAAGGTCGTGCATGTAGGCGATCAGCGACTTGCCGTGTCGAACGAGCCCCGTTACCGCCTGCGTCTTGGTCTCGAGGATGTGCGTGTGGAACGGCACGTGTTTGTCCACCGCCAGGTCCATGCAGGCGGCCATGAGATCCGGCGTGCAGCGCTGCGGCGCCGACGGGGCGATCATGAACCGCAGGCGACCAGACATGCCATGCAGGCTGGAAAAAGCAGCCCGGCAATAATCCGCATAGGCTTCAGCCGACATCGGCGGGCCGAAATCAAGCAGATCCTGCAGCGCCGCGGGCATCACTTCACGGGCGAAAGGCAGCGCGTCGAGCGTATGCACGTTCATCGCGGCGCTTGAGACATTGGCCCGGATGCCGGCATCGTCGTAGGCGCGAAACACGGTGGCAAGCCGATCGAGATCGTGCCGCGGCGGGTCGAAGAAATCGTCACAAAGCGTCGTGACGCCGTTGCGCAGAGATTCCATCGCCAAGAGCAGGCTGCGCAGGTACAGCAAGCGCTCGCCGATCGGGTCATTCATCAGAAGGGGATAGGCATAGAGCAGCCAGACTTCGAGCGGCATGCGCTCATAACGCCCCCGCAGGAATGTCTCGCTGGAATGCGTATGGGCATTGACCAGTCCCGGCATGACCAGCTTGCCGAGCCCATCGAAGATTTGAGCGTCTGGCCCAGCCGCAAGTCCCGACCCGATGGATCTGATCTCGGTGCCTTCGATCAGGATGTCGGCGGCAAATGGCGTTGCGCCGTGAGCGCCGTCCATCGCAACTATTGTCGCATTGCGGATGAGAATTTCGCTCATGACAGCGTCCCGAAAGTTAGTGACCGATCCGATGGTGGCGCCCGTCGCACAGCGTAGCTATTGATCCCTGAGTTCAGCAAAAGAGCTCGCGGCTTTCGCTCCGCCGCGAAGTTTTCCCGAAAGCCAGACGCCGAATACCGTTGCCAGATAGGGCAAGGCCTGCAGGAGGTCGTGCGGGATCCTGTCGCCGAACGTCAACTGCGCCCGGATGCCGATGGCGCCGACGACGGCGAAGAACAGGGCGGCGAAGGTGGCGCCAACCGGATGGGCGGCGCCGAAGATGACCGCCGCAAACGCCATGAAGCCGCGACCGGCCGTCATGCCCTGGGCAAAGAATTGCAGGCTGCCCGCGGCAAGTTCCGCACCGCCAATGGCGCACAGAACGCCACCGATCGAAAGCGCTATGAGCCGCATACGCGAAGGATTGGCGCCGACGCCGCGCGCGGCAAAGGGATGCTCTCCGCAGGCGGCGAGCCGCAGGCCGAAACGGGTTCGTCGCAACAGCACCCACATGGCGAATACGACGAAGGGCATCGCGGCAACGGTGACCGACAGCACGCCATAGGAACCAAAGGCCGGCCCGAGTTTGGGGATGCCGAAGGGAGCCGTCACGGTTGCCTGGGTGCCAAAGATCGACTGGACGGCCAACGCCGTACCGCCGATGCCAAGGCCCGTCAGCCCAAGACCGGCGATAATGGGATTGGCATTCAGCCTGTCGATGACGAACCACAGAAGCACCGAGGCCAAGACGCAGGCTATGATGGCTATCAGGATGGCAGCGCCAACGGACTTGGTGAGCATGATGCCGAGAATTGTTGCGCAGGCACCGATGATCATCAGTCCCTCGAGCCCGAGGTTCCAGACCCCTGCCCGCTGCGCGATCACGCCGGCGAGCGTGACATAGATCAGCGGCGTGCCGGAACGCAGAATGGAGATGATGATCTCGTTCATGTCTTGCGCCCTCCGAGACGCAGCACCTTATCGATGACGGTCGACCTTGCCGTTATGAACAGCGCGATCGCCGCATTGATGATGTCGATCGCCGCCGACGGCAGCCCGGCCATGATCGGCAGATAGAGCGCCGCCGACGCCAGCCCGCCGAAGAACACCGCGGCCACAGCCGTCCCGAGAACGGAGAGGTTGGCGACGAGCGCGATCAGGATCGCCGTGAACCCATGGGCCGGCAGGAAACCGGAGGCGATGCGGCCGTTCGGCCCCATGAACTCGATGGTACCGGCAAGACCCGCAAGCGCACCCGATATCAGGAAACTCGAGAGGCCGAGCTTCCAGAGACGTGCGCCCTGCCACTCCACCATGGTGCCGTTGCGGCCGGCAAGGCTTGCCAGAACCCCGAAGGCGGTCCGGTTGACCAGCAGCCACATCAGGATGCCGACAGCGACCGCAATCACGATGATCGTTGGCGAAAGACCGAGCGAATCCGAGATGCGGTAGGCCGGGTCCAGCGGACGGCTCGATGCCTGCTGACCGGAACCCGAGGGATCCTTGAGCGGCCCCGAAGTGACATAGACGAGCAGCAGGCCTGCCATGAAGTTGCCCATGAGCGTGGTGATAACCTCGTCGGTGCCGGAGCGAAGCCGCAGCAATCCCGGCCAGAGCGCCCAGAGTGCACCGCCGAGAATGCCGGCTAGAAGCAGGGTCGGGATCACGAGGAAGGCGGGCCCGCCTCTTACCGCTTCGGCTGCGAAGGCGGCGCAAATCGCACCGACATAGAACTGCCCCTGGGCACCGATGTTGAAGAATCCCGCGCGGAAGGAGATGCCGACACCGACGGCCGTTATGAACAGCGGCAGTGCCCATCGGAGACTTTGCTCGATCGCCCCGGTCCTGAGAAACGCCCCGTCGAGCACCGCCCAAAGTGTCACCGGCGCATTATAGCCGGCAAGCTGGAACACGAGCGCGCAAAGGATGAGCGCGAACGTCACGAAGATCAGGCTGCGAACGACGGTGATGAGACTGTCTTTCATGCGCTTGCCCCCGCCGCGGCACCGGTCATGGCCGCCCCCACAACGCTTATGTCGAAGGGCGCTTGGAACTCGCCATTCAGGCGTCCCGACAGCATCACCACGACGCGATCCGATATGTCGAAGAGCTCGTCGAGATCCGACGAGATCAAGAGTATGGCCGCGCCACGGTCGCGCGCTTGCCGCAGGGCCTGCCAGACGAAGGCGGTCGCCCCGATGTCGAGGCCGCGTGTCGGCTGGGCCGCAATGATCAGCTTGGCCTCAGGATCGATTTCCCGCGCAAGGATCACCTTTTGCGCGTTGCCGCCCGAAAGCGACCCGGCCCTCTGCCCGGAATTGTTATAGTGGACGCTCCACGCCTTTAGCGACCGGTCGCAAGCTTCGCGGATCGCAGCGGGCCGAATGCCCTTGAGCAAGCTCCCCTGCAACAGTTCGCGCGCGCTCCAGTTTTGCCAGAGGGAGCTCGTGAGGCTGAGGCCCTCCACATTGCGCTCGAAGGGAATGATCCTAAGGCCGATCTTGCGGCGTGCGGCAAGTGGCTGCCAGGTCACGTCATGCCCAGTGAGATTGATCGTTCCGCCTTCGAGATCTGCGAGTGCGGAGATCGCCCGCACGAGGGTTTTCTGCCCATTGCCTTCCACCCCGGCGACGCCGACGATCTCGCCCGGG
The DNA here is from genome assembly GCF_000799055.1 of Ensifer sp. ZNC0028. Taxonomy (NCBI): domain Bacteria; kingdom Pseudomonadati; phylum Pseudomonadota; class Alphaproteobacteria; order Hyphomicrobiales; family Rhizobiaceae; genus Ensifer; species Ensifer sp. ZNC0028. Next base: position 15,332 of record NZ_JTLA01000017.1, on the reverse strand, counting down.
CGGATCTCGAGGTCGACGGCATCGAGAGCGATACCCCCGCTGTCCGGCCTCGTGGAGACGGCTTTCATCGAAAGGATGGCAGGCCCGACCGCATGCGTGTGCGGATCGGAGTTCCCATGCCCGGTTGGCTTCGTTCCGACCAATGCATCGCGGTCTTGGCCACCGAGCGTCTTGGCTATGGCCTCGCCGACGATGAGGTTGGCCAGCCGCTCACTTGAAACTTCCGCGACCGGCAGCGGCCCTTCAACCTTCCGGCCGCCCCGCAACACCGTGACTGTGTCCGCGATGCCCAGCACCTCGCGGATCTTGTGAAGGATAAGGATGACTGTGACCCCACGTTCCTTAAGGCGGCGAACGCGCGCGAACAGCATGTCGATGCCGGCCGGGGACAGGACCGCCGTTGGCTCGTCGAGAATGAGGACGCGCGCATCCGTGACCAGCGCGCGGGCAATCTCTATCCCCTGCTGTGTCTCGATCGGGAGGTCCCTGATCCGCCGGTTCAGATCGACCTGAACGTCGAGACCCGCAAGATGCCCCCGCCATTTTTCAACGAGACCCTTGCGGCTGAAGACGCCGCCCCTGCCCGTTGCGCCAAACTCCATGGCTTCGGCAACCGTGAAGGACGGCGGCAAGGCAAAGCTCTGGTGGACGAGTTCCACGCCGGCGGCCCGGCTTTCGCTGACCTGCCCCGTCCGGATGTCGTGTCCCATCACATTGACGGCGCCGGAAGTGGGCTGGACCAGGCCGGCCGCCACGCGGGCAAAGGTGGTCTTGCCGGCGCCGTTCTGACCGACAACCGCATGGATTTGCCCCGGCGCGAACGAAGCTGAAACCTCCGACAATGCCGTCACGTCTCCGAATTTGACGGTGACGTTGCGGCACTCCAGAGCCGATTTCGCAGATTTGGACATTGAGCTTCCCATCGAGAGCAGGCGTCGCGGCCGTCAAAAGGGCTAGAACCGGTCCGCGAACCCCAGTGACCTCCCCAAGGGGGAGGCCTTACCGACGTCTTTCGAACGATCGGCGTGGCTCGGCAGCCAGCACCGGGAGATCAAAGGGTGGTGTTGAAAGGCACCTTGATGGATCCATCGAGGATGCCGGCACGAACCTTGTCGACCTCTACCAGCGCTTCCTTCGCCCTGGCGTTCAGATCCACCGGCCCCTGCTCGGCAAAGACCGGCGAGAGAATGAAGTCGATGACGCCCGTGCCGAGACCCGTATGCTCGTGCACGCCACCCTTCCAGTCGGGCCCGACCGCCTTGCCGGCCTCGTTGTAGAGCGAGATGCCGAAGTCGAGGCTGACGATCGAGATCAGCGATTTCGGGCCGAGTTCATACTGCCCCGGCGCAAGGCAGCTCACCATGCGGCCTTCCTTCTCATTCGCAGCGGCAATGATGCCGCCGTCGGTGGCAGCCGCATCGGTCTGGATGTAGTCGATGCCGTCATTGTACATCTGGGTCGCAATTTCCTGCCCCTTTGCCGGGTCCTGGAACGAACCCGCGAAGGCAGCGATGACCGTGGCATCCGGTCGAATGGATTGCACGCCGGCCTTGAACGCGTTGAAATCTGCGTTGAGCGGCGGAATGGAAACGCCGCCGATGAAGCCAGTCTTGCCGGTCGAGGTCATCTTGGCCGCGAAGACACCCGAGAGATAGCAACCGAGATAGTAGTCGTAGGAGACGGTCACCACATTCGGGATTGCCGGCTCGAAGGGATCGGCGAACAGCTGGATCCACTTGGTATTCGGGTAGGAAGGTGCGAGCGCCTTGAAGGGCTCGGCCACTTCGTTGAAGGTCGAGACGATGATCGCCGCGCCGGCGTCGCCGAGCGTGCGGTAGACAGTCTCATAGGTTGCAGGGTCCTGCGCGTAAATGGCGCGGTACTCAAAACCCTTTTCTTCCGAAAGCTGCTTGAGCTTGGCGATCATCTGGTCCACCGGACCATTGTCGCCTGCAGCCTGCGTGTGCACCAGGGCGACCAGCCCTCCGGACGCGCGGGCGAACTCCGGGACGATGGTTGCCGCAAAGGCCAGCGCCGCGGCACCCGCGCTCGCCTGCAGGAATGTCCGGCGATGCATCATGTGCTGTGCGCCATTTCCAGTCTTGTCCGTCATGATTGTTCCCTCTTTTTGTCTTGTCGTTTCTCATGCGCATGCCAGGGCGCAGGCAATGCCCTGCGCCGCTTCCCGCCTCAAAGGGGCGGGGAATAGGGGGCCGGGTTCATGATCATCACCTCCTGCTTCTGGATTGCGTCCAGCGCCCAGACTTCGGAGATGAACTTCTGCCAGTCCGGGTCGGCATACATGGCCGTCCGGCGCGCTTCTCGGTCCGCGAGACTGTCGTAGGCCCACATCAAAACCGTGGTGTGGAGCGTGCCCAGTTCCGACACATAGAGACCAACGAACTTGTTCAGATGGCGCTTCTGCACAGGCAAGCCGTCCGCCTCGTACTTCTTCATCCACTTATCGACCGTGCCGGGCTTGAAGGTGTAGGTGCGGTGTTCCAGGATCATCAGGTTACTCCCTATGCGTTCAGGATGAATTCGGCGCATTTCTCGCCGATCATGATGGCTGGCGCGTTGGTGTTGCCGCTTGAGATTACGGGCATGATCGAAGCGTCCGCGACCCGCAGCCCCTCGATGCCGCGCACCTTGAGCCGCGCGTCCACCACAGCCATGCGGTCGTTGCCCATCTTGGCGGTCCCGACCGGATGAAACGTCGTCATCGCGGTCGCCCGCAGCCAGCGGGTCAAAGTGGCATCGTCAAGCGCTTCCGGCCCCGGAGCCAGCTCCTTGCCGCGATAGCGGTCGAAAGCCTTCTGGCCGACGATGTCGCGGGTCAGCCGGATGGCATCGATCATCGTTCGCACGTCGAAATCGTCGCGGAGGTAATTGGCCTGGATCTTCGGCTTGTCCGTCGCGTTCGCCGAGCGCAGCGTGATCTCGCCGCGGCTCACCGGATTGACGGGGCCGACGCGGATCGTGAACCCGTGGTTGGCTTCCACCGCCTGCTTCTTTCGGAACGGATTGGGGAAGTGCAGATTGGCTGTCTTTTCCAGCGCCGGCATGAAATGCAGCTGAATGTCGGGCGCAATCAGGCCATCGTTCGAACGGATGAAGGCACCCGCCTCATAAGGGAACGTCGTGGTGACGCCCTCGCCGAACAGCATGCCCTGGGCAACAGCGGGGATGAGCTTGTCCGCCCGCAGATCGCTGAACAGCGTGATCGGCTCGCGGCATTCCCAGCTCATGACGCAGTCGACATGGTCCTGGAGGTTCTTGCCGACGCCCGGCAGGTCCAGCACCGGCGCGATGCCAAGCGCCCGAAGCTCGTCCGCCGGCCCGATGCCGGAGAGAAGCAACGCCTTTGGCGAATTGACCACGCCTGAGGAGAGGATCACCTCCCGCGCCGCCCGGGCGCGTCCCAGGACGCCATCCTTCAGATACTCGACGCCGCACGCCCTGTCGCCTTCGATGATCAGACGCGTGAGTTCCGCCCTCGTCAGCACAGTGAGGTTCTTACGGCCGAGCGCCGGGCGCAGGAACGCCCACGAAGTGGACCACCGTTTTCCCTTGCGGATGGTGAAGTCGTAGCGGCCAAAGCCTTCTTGCGTCTCTCCGTTGAAGTCGTCGTTGGCCGGGTAACCCGCCTGGATGCCCGCCTCGCAGAACACGTCCATCAGCGGATTGTTGCCGCGTGCCCGGCAGACGGTGAGCTCTCCGTCGCCGCTGTGGAAAGCGTCCTTACGCTCGACATGGGTCTCGGAACGTCGGAATGCCGGAAGCACCTCGTCATAGGACCAGCCGGGCAGCCCGAGCTGCGACCAACGGTCGTAATCATGGCGATTGCCGCGCACGTAGATCATGCCGTTGATGGTGGACGTCCCGCCCAGCACCTTGCCCCGAGGCCAATAGAGCGAGCGGCCATTGAGATGGGGCTCCGGCTCCGTGTGATAATGCCAGTTGTAGATACCCGAATGGAACAGCTTGCCCATCAGCATCGGCAACCGGAACAAGGGGTTGCGATCCTTGCCGCCAGCCTCGATCAAAAGCACGCGGTTTGTCGGATCCTTCGACAGGCGGTTGGCGAGAACACAACCGGCCGAGCCCGCACCAACGATGATGAAATCATATTCCGGGTTACGCGCCATGGGTCACCATGCGATGGGCCGGTCGCCCATCGCCTCCAGATGAGAATTGCTGAGAAGGAAAGGATTTTCCCGGCCGAGCACCTTGTCGGCAAAGGCGGGATGCTCGCGCTGGATATAGGCGACATTGCCCTTGCGCCCTTCGGCAACGCCGGCTTCTGCAAAGATGTCAGCAGCCGCGCCACCGAAGCCGAGGAAGACGATTGGCTTACCGCGCGCCAAAAGCGTTTCGACCACGCGCAGCATCAACGGCCGCCAGAAGGCAAGGTGACCGCGCGACTGGTGCGGATCGATATCGACACGAAAGCGAGAAAGCGTCAGCGACGCATTGAGCAGGAGGACCCCCTCCTTGACCCAACGATCTGCGATCAGGTTCGGCGGCTCGAACGACCCTGCGGGATCGCAAAGCAGATGCCGCACATCCGGCCACCGGCCGAAATCGCGCGCGAGGTCTTCGTCGCCCAGCCGTGCAGCCGCGATCAGCTGCATATAGGCGCGGATGCTCTTTGAGAACATCTTGTCCAGCTCGCCCCACGCCGCCAGGTTGCCCGCCTCGAACGCCCGCCCCGTTGCAAAACCCGGTTCGGGATAAGGATCTTGCCCAAGCACGAGGCAGCGCACGCCATCGGGTGCAATGCCGTCAAACGCCGCGAGCGCATGTGCGCCCCGTGGCTGACCGGGAAAAACCCGGCCGCGGCGCACCGGGAAGATGGGTTCCCACGGTTCGAGATCAAGGTCCGCATCGATGCGGGAGAAATCGTCGCCGACGGCGCCGAGCGCATCGCGCCAAACAGGCGGAAGGTCGTCCTCCCAGCCCGCAAACGTTTCCGCCATTGCCTCCCTCAAGCGCATCGGCATCACGGCTCCTCTTCCGTTCGTTGAAGGTGAGACTAGACAAAAGCTGACCAAAGTGTCAACTTTCAAAAAGATAAAAAATGACGACTCGGTCAAGTTTTTCTGACCATATCGTCAACTTTCCGGCGAAGGTCGATACGCTTGCTTTTCGCTGGAAAACGCGGCAATTGCGAAAGCAGTCCCGCCACCACGCACGATTGCCTGGTGCGAAGCGAGATGGAGGCGAAACCATATGGCAAGGGCAGTACGAGATCCCGAAGAGCGCATCCGCGAACGCAACATGCGGCTCATCATCAAGGCCGGGATCGAAATCTTTGCCCGCAAGGGCTTCGACGGCACGCGCATCGCCGAGATTGCCGAGGCTTCGGGGCTGCCCAAGGCAAATGTCTACTACTACTTCTCGTCCAAGGAAGAGATCTATACCGCCATCATCGCGCATCTCATCGCCAGCTGGGACGATGCGCTGAAATACATCTCGCCGGAGCGGGAGCCGGCAGAAGCGTTCAAGCTCTACATCAAGGCGAAACTCGAATACACGCGCAAGAACATGGCCGAATCCCGGCTCTTTGCCAGCGAGATCATTCAGGGCGCGCGCTTCCTGTCCCGGAAGGATCGCGAGCATATCCGCCAGGTCACGGATGCCCATGTCGCCGTCGTCGAGGGCTGGATCGCCGCCGGCAAGATGCTGCCGGTCGATCCGCGCCATCTTTTCATCATGCTCTGGGCGTCGACGCAGTTTTACTCGGACTTCGAACCTGTCGCCGTCGATGCGCTCAGAAAGCCCCGCTTGAAAGCCGACGACTATGAAAAGGCGGCCGCCACGATCACCGAGACGATCCTGAGAGGCATTCTCCGGCAGCCCTGAGCCGGACCGGCAAGCACCTTACGCAAGCCCTGTCCGTTGCCTTTTCGGCAATCGACATAGCGAATATCTATGCTTCTTCGGCAAGGGAAACTCTGAATAATTGGCCGGGCAAGCAACGCTTCAGAGATCCGCAAGATGGCCTATGTCATTACCGAACCCTGCATCGACATAAAGGATGGCGACTGCACCGCCGCCTGTCCTGTGGACTGCATCTACGAGGGTGGCCGCACCTTCTACATCCACCCCGACGAATGTATCAATTGCGGCCTCTGTCTTTCGATCTGTCCCGTCGATGCCATTGTCTGGGATCAGGAGATACCCGACAGCCAGCGCCATTTCATCGCTGTGAACAAGGAGTTCTTCGGGTCCGACGTCACGGGGATGGGGTCGCCCGGCGGCTGGAGCAAGGAGTCCTCCACGACGCAGGACCATCCGTTCGTTGCCGCCTTCGAGAAGGCAACGGCGACCGCTTAGCAAGTTCGCCCCTTAGCAGACCGGAGGGCGACGCCTACCGCCTTGTCGGCGCGCTCACCAGCCGGCGTAATAGGCCTTTGTTGCCGCGGCCAGCTTGGTCACGCGTCCGCGTTCGGCGGTCAGCCGCGGCAGGTCAGCGCGCGCCTGCTGCAGAAGCTCGGCGCGGGCGGCCTCGAAATCGACCCGGGTCAACCGTCCATCGCACATGATCTCCTGTCCGCCGACATAGAGCGCCTTTGCATGCGCGGCCGTCATCCGCGTGAGCAGCACCTCCGCTTCATCCAGGTCGTTCATCAGGCTGTCGGCAATCAGCGCAGCATAATCCACGAGGACCAGGTCTTCGTTTGCCGGCGCATTCACCACCTTGGCGCCGACATGGATCGCGGCATCGAAGACACGTCCCGGCGTAAAAGCTCGCGTCAAGTCGCGGCCGCCATGCAAAAGATGGGCAAGGCGCAATTCGCGCCAGAGATCCTGGTCGTCGTCAAAGCCCGTTCCGTCGAGGCCAAACGCGAAGGCGGGACCGCTTGCCGGAAGCGCGGCGACCGGTGCAACACCTGACCGCAGGCGCAAGTTCGCCGACGGGTTCGAAACGAGCTGTACGCCGCGCGCAGCCAGCAGTTCCAGCTCGTCCGATCTGAGCTGGACGCCGTGGGCGACGGCAAGGCGGGGCGAGAGGAAGCCGATCTCGTCGAGATATCGGACGACCCCTTGCGGGAAGCGTCGATCCAGCCATTGCCTCTGCCTCGGGCTTTCGAGCAGATGCATGTGAATGCGCCGGCCGGTTGCGTGAGAGGCCTCGGCGATCGCTTCGAGCAGTGTATTGGAACACCATTGCGGCCCGATCGGACCATACTGCACATCGATCAACGGACTTGTATTGGCCGCGGCGACCGCGTCGGCTGCCGAGATCTGCACTGATGGCGACGCATACTTCGGGATCGAGGCGCTGAGATCGTCCCAGTCTGCCGGAGCGAGATACGGCCGCAATCGCTCAGGCCCGCCGTCATAGGCCCACGGATCGTAGTCGAGAAGCGGGCAGGAAAGCGCAAGCCTTATGCCGACCTCGCTCGCCGCCCGCATGACCGCACCGGCCTCGTCGACGAGACGGTCGATGTTCAGAGAATTATGGCAATGCATGGTCCCGCCGACGCCCGTTTGCGCCAACCTCGAGAAGGCCACCAGCGCTTCCAGATAGGGGTCGGTTCGCGGTCGGAGCCGCAGTCCCGGGATCCACACTTCCAGGGCATCGTCGACATTGCCAAAATCAAGTGTGCGGATGCCATAGCCATGGTCATGGGCGTTGACGGGCGGCGGCATCAGCAGAGCACCGGCCGGGACCGCCGTCCATGAGGCGCCCTCAGGCAAATGGTCCAAGAGATTTGGCGCGCGCTCTGCAACCTCGTGGCCAGGTCGCAGGAGAAGCCGCCCGGGAACGGATGCTGCACTCACGGATGAATAGCCTCCATGATCTGGTCGCTGAACTTCTGCAGTTCTGCGCCAACGAATTCGATAACGGCCTCGGCCGCGTGCGTGCGCTGCCGACGTCGCTGCACCAGAATCCCGATATGCAGGTTCTGAAGACGCGAGCCGGAAAGCGGTATGGCGACGAGATCGCCCGACCTGATCTCGGCAAGGAATCCGATCGGCGTGAAGAACGCCACGCCCTGACCGGACAGGATGAATGGCTTGAGCATCATCTGGCTGTTCGAGAGAACAAACGGCCGCCCGGTCCGCTCGAAGACCGAGAGTTCGATTTCGATGAGCGAGCGGATCGGTTGCGTGTCGAGCTGCAGGAGAAGGTCGTACTGGGCGCATTCGGCAAGCGAGACCTGCCGCTGTTTGGCCAGCGGGTGTTCCCGACCAACGAAAGCCATCAGCGGCATCGGTACGCGAAAGAGCATCTCGGTATCGTCAGGCCGGGCGAGATCGAAGGTCATGCCCATATCGACATCGCCTTCGGCGACCAGGCTGCTGATATTGCCGTGACCGGCGGTATGGATGTGGAAGCTCACGCCGGGGTGGATGCTGTGGAACGCGTTGACCATGTCCGGCAGGAACTGGATGGCCAGGCTGTCGAGACAGGACATTTGCACGCGACCGGTCTTTTTCCCCTGCAGGGCGCCGAGGTCGCTGCGCAGCAGTTCGAAATTTTCCAGCGTCACCCTGGCGTGGCGCAACACGTTTTCCCCGGCAACTGTCAGCCGCAAGCCATTCGAGAGCCGCTCGAAGAGCGCTATCCCAAGCTCGTCCTCCAGTTTCTTGATCTGCCGGCTGACCGCCGAGGACGCGACATGAAGCTCCTCGGAGGCCTTGCGAATGGACCCGGATCGCGCGACCGAGACGAAGTATTTCAGGATGCTGGCGTGCATTCGATTGGACCCCTCCTCCCCTGGGCCCCGACCTATAACACGCTCATCGTCCCCTCCAAACGGGCGCGCGCTTCTCCTGAAAAGCGATGACGCCTTCCATCGCGTCCTCGCTGTTCAGCGCCTTGACGAGCGCGGGCGTGCGCAGCCCCTGGGCCTCGGCCGGAGACAGATGCCCGGTGCGATTGACCGTCTGCTTGATGGCGCGCAGCGAGAGCGGCGCACAGGCGACGATCTCCTTCACCCAGCGGGCAACGGCCGCGTCGAGCGCACCCGGTTCGACCAGTTCGTTGACGATGCCGAAGGCATGCATCTCGGCTGCAGAGAACCGGCGGCCGGTCAACAGCACACCCATGGCAAGATTGTGCGGGATCCGGCGCTGGAGAAGCACCATGCCGCCATCGAGCGGCAGGCGCCCGACGCGGGCCTCGGGCAGGCCGAACGCCGCCTCGGTCGAGGCGATGACGATATCGCAGCCGAGCACCATTTCGAACCCGCCACCGAGTGCGTAGCCGTTGACCCTGGCGATAACAGGCACGTCGAGCGAGCGGCGAAACGCCAGTCCCCCGAAGCCGTTCGGGCGGCTTTCGGTCCAGTATTCAAGACCGGTCTTTTCGGCCCCTTTCAGATCCGCCCCGGCGCAGAATGCCCGTTCGCCGGCGCCCGTCAGCACGACGCAGCTGATGTCGTCGCGCGCTTCGATCTCTTGCCAGATCGCCTCCAGTTCGCGTTCGGTTGCAGCATCGACCGCATTCATCCGTTCCGGGCGGTTCAGCGTGACGCTGGCGACGCGATCCTCTACGACGAATGTGACGCTCATGCCGCATCTCCCCGGCGAACGGAAAGCCCCGAAAGGACCTCGTCATTGTGCTCGCCGAGCTTCGGCGGAGCGATGCGCACCGTCACGGTCGCCGCCGACATGTCGATCGGCGAGCCGACCAGCCGGATCGGCCCGGCCTTCGTTTCGCCGGCCTCCAGGATCATGCGGTTGATCGTCGTCTGCTCGTCGTCAAGGGCTTCGGGAAGCGATCGCACCGGTGCGCAGAGAATGTCCACCTGCTCCAGCCGGCCGAGCCAATGGGCGCTGCTGTTCTTCGCAAACGCCTCTCGAAAGACCTGCTGCAATTCCGGGCGGCGCTGCATCTGCGCGTCGAAGTCGGCAAATTGCGGCTGGAGGGACAGGTCTTCGATCTCGAGCGCAGTGCAGATGTCGCGCAGCGGATTCTGCTTGAAGGCGCCGACCATGACGATGGCGCCATCCGTGGTTTCGAATACGCCGGTCAGCGGGAAGGCGCCCCAGTTCAGGTCCTTTTCCCGCATCATGTGCGTGGTGCCTTCCTGCATCTGCATGGCGAGCATGGAGCTGTAGAGGCTGACCGCCACCTGCTGCCCGTGCCCGGTCTTTTCCCGATGCAGCAAGGCGAGCAGAATGCCTTGCACCAGGTGCATGCCGGCCGAGTAGTCGGCAAGCGGCGTCGCGTAGATCGACAGTGGATGGCTGGCATCGGACTTGCGCCGCATGACACCGGAAAGCGCCTGCGCCAGGATGTCCTGCCCGCCCTTGTGTCGGTAGGGACCCTCAAGGCCAAATCCTGTCCCGACAGCGTAGATCAGTCGTGGGTTGGTCCGCTTGAGTTCCTCATAGCCGAAGCCCATGCGCTCCATCACATCAGGGCGGAAATTGTTGACGACCACGTCGGCCGTGTCGATCAGCGCGCGGACGGCCGCCCGTGCCTCGTCCTGCTTGAGGTCGAGCGCGAGGCTCTTCTTGTTGCGGTTGAGCGACGAGAAAACCGGATTGTTGAGGCCATCCGGGTCCGAACCCAGCGACCAGCGCGAGAGGTCGCCGATCTTGGCCTTTTCGACCTTGATGACCTCGGCACCGTAGTCGGCCAGCATCTGCGTGCAGCACGGGCCAAGCATGACCTGGGTAAAATCGACGACGCGGATACCGTCGAGGGGAAGAGACGTCATTCTGCGGCCTCCAGATAGGTTGCATTTTCGGATGGTACGTCGCCGGGATCGGCGCCCTGCGCCCGCAGCTGCTTCTGGATCGCCATGACATCGGCGTCCCGCACCTTGACGCCGGCATTGAGCGCGACGGTGGCGGCAACACCCGCCGCCTCGCCCATCGCCATGCACGGCGGGATCTCGCGGCTCGACTTCTGCGCCTGGATGGTCGCGGAGTAATGCCGGCCCGCGACGATCAACTGATCGACCTCCTTGGGCAGCATGGCCCTATAGGGCGTGTAGTAGTCGCGGCCACGGCACACCGTGTCGGTGAAGTGCTGGCGGTTCATCACGTCGTCCTTGGTGACGACATATTCGCCCTGGAGCAGTCGCGACTGGCGCACGCCCGTCTGCGGCGCGAAGTCGATCACATGGGCATTTTCGAAGCCCGGCAGGTTGGCGCGGGCGAAGTCGAGCAGGCGTGCAATGCGGCCCCGGCCCTCGACTTCCGCATAGGTCAGGTCTTCGACACGGAGGCCGGAGAGCTTCGGCATGTGCGGGCAATTCAGCCAGATGACGCCCGGTAGCGGGGTCTTCAGCCACCAGAACGACCAGCAACCACCGATCAGACGCTTGGCCTCGTGATCGATTGCCTTGAACTTTTCCGGCTCCTCGAATTCGAAGCGCTCGGCGGCTTCAGTGTCGATGCCGCCCCAGCGGGAAACCGTCGTCAGGATGAAATTGCCGTCCGTATGCTGGGCACCGGCATCGGCGGCAACGTCGAGGTCGCCCGAGGCGTCGATGACGACGTCGCCCATGATGGCCTCGCGACCGGATTTCGTCTGGCAGACCACACCCTTGATCGTGCCGTTCTCGACGATCGCCGAGGAAAACCAGCTGTGCGTCCTGAGCTTCACGCCGGATTCGCGAAGAATGTCATAGGAGACGCGCTTGAAGGCGTCCGGATCGAAGGCGGCCGCATAGCAGATCGGGTGCGGCGCAGACGGCGTGTGGAAGTCGAACAGGCCCCAGCGCGCCCATTTTTGCCAGGCCTCCGGCGTATCGCGAATATCGAGCTGGCGGTCGCCATCGGTCGGCGTGACGCAAAGCCCGAGCGTCTTCATCCGTTCGATCATTTCCATGCAGATGCCACGCACGGTGATTTCGACGCCGTTGACCATGTCGTCGAGCACCAGAACCATGCCACCTGCGGCAAGGCCGCCGACATACGGATAGCGTTCGAGCAATGTGACGCTCGCTCCGGTGCGTGCCGCAGAAACCGCGGCGGAGATCCCGGCCGGGCCACCGCCGACGACGACGACGTCCGAGCGGTCGACGATCCGTGCATTGCGCAGGGGTTCTCTGATTGTTTCCATAGTCGTTTCCTCCATAGGGGAAGTGTCCGGCGAAATGTGAGGAGCTCACAGCCAGTGACTTCGTCGTTGACCGGACCCGGGTATCCAGGTCCGGCAGCAAAGGGTTTGGGGGGTCAGTGGTCCGTCGTCGGCTTCCAGCGGACGATCTTCGCTTCCGCGTAGGAGACGGCGAAGAAGAGAACCACGGCAAGCGAGGCCGCAATCACCACCGTCGCATAGAGCAGCGGCGAACGGAAATTGTAGGTCGCCTCGATGATGAGCGCGCCGAGACCGTAGCTCGAGCCAATCCATTCGGCGACGATGGCGCCCATCACGCTGCTGGTTGCCGCAATCTTCAGCGCCGCGAACAGGAAAGGCAGCGAGCCCGGCAGGCGAACCTTCCAGAAAATCTCGGAATTGCTGGCAGACAGGATGCGCATCAGATCGAGCATTGCGGGGCTCGCCGACTTCAGTCCCTGCACCATGTTGACCAGCGTCGGGAAAAAGCAGATCAGGCCGGCGATGATGATCTTCGGCGCAATGCCGTTGCCGACGAGCAGCACCAGGATTGGAGCAAGCGCGATGATCGGGATCGACTTGATGATGACGGCGATCGGATAGAAGGCGCGTTCCGCGAGCGGGCTATAGACGAACCAGACCGCCAGAAGGACGGCAATCACGTTGCCGAAGACGAAGCCGAGAACCGCCTCCATCAGTGTCGGCCAGAAGTTCGTCCAGAGCACGCCGGCGTTTTCGCCGAAGGCCTTGATGACGTCGACCGGCCCGGGCGCCATGAAGGTCGGCACCGAAAAACCCCAGACGACGAGTTGCCACAAAAGGATGCAGCCAAGGATCGCCAGTGTCGCCGGCAGATGCCGCAAGATCGCAGCGGCAAGGCTATCGAGGATTCGGAACCGGTTGCCGTCGGTCAAAGCGCGGCCTTCCGCCGGTGAAGGAAGGGCATTGGCCATCAGCATTCTCCCAAAAGTTTGCGCAGGTGGGCGGTCACCTGGATGAACTCGACCGTGTCGCGCATCGCCAGGGACCGCGGATAGGGGAGGTCGACTTTCATGAATTCTTTGACGCGGCCGGGATGGGCGGCGAGCATCAGCACATGTTGACCGAGGAAGACCGCCTCGGGGATCGAATGGGTGACGAAGAGGATCGTCGTGCCGGTTTCCTGCCAGAGGCGCAGCAACTCTTCGTTGAGCTTGTCGCGCGTGATCTCGTCCAGCGCACCGAAGGGTTCGTCCATCAGGAGAATACGCGGGCGGGTCACCAGCGCGCGGGCGATCGCCACGCGCTGGCGCTGGCCGCCCGACAATTCGTGCGGCATCGACTTTTCACGCCCCTTGAGCCCCACGAGGGCGAGAAGCTCCTCCGGATCGGCATAGGTCGCGCCCGCCTCACGTTTCCCCACCAGCAACGGGAGACGCACATTGTCGATCACATTGCGCCAGGGCAGCAGCGTTGCTTCCTGGAAGACGAAGGCGAAATCGCGTCCCTCGCGCGCCTTGCGCGGCGTCTGGCCATGCACCGACACCGAACCGTCGGTGATGTGCACGAGATCCGCGACCGTACGTAGCAAGGTCGACTTGCCGCAGCCGGATGGGCCGAGCATGGTCACGAGCGAGCCGGCCGGTATCTCGACCGAGACATCCGAGAGTGCGGTAAATCCTGAATCATCCGCGCCAAAGCGAATGTGAAGGTTCTTCACCGACACGGCGGCGTTGCCGACCGAAGCCTGGCCAGGTCTGATGAGCGTTTCCAGCATCGCCTTATCCTACGCTTTTGCGGACATCGGCGGTCGCATCCAGGATCGCCATTGTATAGACGTCGTCGACGTTCGGAACCGGACCTGTGAACTGGCCGAGGTCCGCATAGGTCTTGATCTGCTCCGCCCAGTTTGCCTGGTCCATGCCACCCCAGCCCTCGCTCGCGGTGGTTTCGTTGAACACGAACTTCATCAGCGGCCCGATGGCCTCCAGTTCGCTCGCCTTGTCGAGGTTGGGGTAGGATTCGAGCAGGATGTCGACGGCCTCTTCCTGATGGTCGCGGGCATAACCCCAACCGCGGGCCGAACCGGATACGAAAGCTGCGAGCTGGTCCGCGTGATTTTGCAGCTGGTCGTCGGTGGTATAGTAGACATTGGCATAGAGCCGGATGCCGCCATCCCAGAGCGTCAGATCGACCCTGTCATCCCCGAGCACCTTCAGCGCGTTGACGTTCGTCAGCCAGCCACAGACCGCATCGGCCTGGCCGGTCACCAGCTGGTTCATGTCCGAGCCCATGTTGACGATCTTGACCTGGTCTTCCGAGATCCCGTTCTTGGCGAGCAGCGCGCGCAGTAGGATGACCGAGGTCGGGATCGCGGCGATCGTCTTGCCGATCATGTCCTGAGGCTTGGCGATCGGATTTGCCTTGCGGGAGAAATAGGCGAAGGGATGTTTCTGGTAGCCGGCGGCGAATGCCTTGATCGGCGCGCCGGCCGAACGCGCCAGCATGACGGACGGGCTGGAGGAAATCTGGCCGATGGTCGACTGGCCAACGGCAACGCCCGCAACGCCATCGACATTCGGACCGCCGGGCACGATTTCGAGCTCAATGTTCTGTTCGGCGTAGTAGCCCTTCTTGCGGGCCACGAGCTCTCCGAGAAGCCCGTTCGACGGCAGCCAACCGAGCTGCATGCGGATGGTGGTGGAATCGGCCGCAAGGCCGGGTGAAACATTGATGAGGCTATGGGTGGCAGCGATCGCGCCCATTGCGGCCGCACTCGAAAGGAAACCTCGGCGGTTCATCATTAAACGAGACATATCGTTCCCCTTGCTTGTTATGGGAGCGATGATGATGGAATTTGGCATCTCATAAAGCACAATTTTTAGCGGTTGGTATTGCCGATACGGCAACGCTCGGGCCGACCTTCAGGTTTGCCGTTTCGGCAATGGCGGGGTCGAAAGATTGTTCTTTCTGCCGGCCCCATCGCGTCCGATAAGCGGAGACATAGTCAAAGTGTGAGCGCCGCGGAGGATAGATATGGTGCAGAAAAACCTGATCGATGGGGAATGGATCGCCGGTAGCGAAGCGTTCCGCAACATCAACCCGTCAGACACCAATGACGTGGTCGGCGAATATGCCCGCGCCTCTGCCGATGATGCGCGTGCGGCGATTGCCGCTGCGAAGGCGGCGTTTCCGGCCTGGTCGCGCTCGGGCATCCTCGAGCGCCATGCGATCCTGAGAAAAACCGCCGACGAGATCCTTGCCCGCAAGGACGAACTCGGAAAGCTGTTGTCGCGCGAGGAAGGCAAGACATTGGCCGAAG